>JBOGTU010000204.1:0-3714 GCA_050695655.1 Chloroflexota bacterium
CCCGATCGTCACCCGGTGGCTGTGGCAGGCGCGCGATGACGGTGCCAGGCTGATCGTGCTGGATCCGCGAGAGACGCCCACGGCGCGTACCGCCGATATCTGGCTGCCCCTCAAGCCCGGCACAGACGTGGCCATCCTGAACGCGATGCTGCGCGTGCTCATCCACGAGGGCATGGTGGATGAGGAGTATGTCGCGGCTCGGACCGCGGATTGGGAGCAGGCCCGCCAGGTGGCCGAGACGTTCACACCTGAGGTGGCCGAGCACATCTCCGGCGTGCCGGCCGAGCGCATTCTGGCGGCGGCGCGTCTGTATGGTCAGGCCGACCCGAGCCTCATCATGCACGCACGGGGCATAGAGCACAGCAGCCACGGCGTGAACAACGTCCTGGCCTGCACCAACCTGGCGCTGGCACGAGGCATGGTCGGCAAACCGGGCGGTGGGACCATGATGCTCACTGGCCAGGGCAACGGCCAGGGCGGCCGCGAGGTCGGCCAGAAGGCCAGCCAGCTGCCCGGATGCCGGCACATTGACGTGCCGGAGGACCGCGAGTACATCGCTGGCGTGTGGGGCATCCCGGAGAATGAGCTGCCGTGGGAAGGGGCGTCGGCTCTGGAGCAGGTCCACCTCATGGCGAATGGCGGCATCAAGAGCTGCCTGGTTATCTGCTCCAACCTCATGGTCTCGCTGCCGGAGAACGCCGTCGTTGAACGGGCGCTGCGCAACATCGAACCGTTGGTGGTCATCGACTTCTTCCAGTCCGAGACCTGCGAGCTGGCCGACGTGGTTTTGCCTGGCAGCGTCTGGTGCGAGGACGAAGGTACAACCACAAACCTGGAAGGGCGTGTCATCAAGATCAACCGCGCGGCCGACCCGCCGGGAGAGGCCCGGACGGATTGGGAGATTGTGTGCGACCTGGCGCGCCGCATGGGCAAAGGCCGGTTCTTCCCCTTTCAGTCGGCACGCGAGATCTTCGATGAGCTGCGTGTTGCCACGAAAGGCGGCAAGTCCGACTACTTCGGCATCACCTGGGAGAAGATCGACGCCCAGGAAGGCGTGTTCTGGCCGTGCCCGAGCGACGACCACCCCGGCACGCCAGTGCTGCACACCGAGCGCTTCGGTCACCCGGACGGGAAGGCGCGGTTCTTCGGCATCGAGTACCTGCCGCCGGCTGAGGAGCCGTCACCGGACTTCCCCTTCCGGCTGACCAGTGGCCGCGTGGTGTACCACTATTTGAGTGGCAATCAAACGCGGCGGATCGGCTTCCTGAACAGCCAGGCGCCTGAGCCGTGGGTTGAGCTTCATCCAAGCGCGGCTGAGCGCCTGGGTATCCACGATGGGGAGCGCGTGCGTGTGCGTACGCCGAGAGCGAGCATGGAAGTGAAGGCGCTCGTGGTGCCGACCATTCGCCCGGACACCCTGTTCATCCCTTTCCACTACGGTCACCGCCAGGCGGTGAACCAGCTGACTAACCCGGCGGTGGACCCGACGATGAAGATCCCGGAGTTCAAGGCCTGCGCTGCCGCCATCGAGCGGCTGGAAACGCCGCCCCCGACGCACCCGGGCGCGCCTACAACGAACTTCACCGCTGCCAGCGCACCCAAGCTGTTCCCCTACGAGGTGGGTGAGACAAAGGCACCGGTGGCGCCGGGCAGGCTGCACTAATGCCCGCGCCGGTCAAAACCATGTTCATGGACCCGTCACGCTGCATTGGCTGCCGCGCCTGTGAGGCCGCCTGCCGCGAGTGCGACAGCCACAAGGGCGAGAGCATGATCATGGTGGACTACATCGACCGTTTCGCGAGCGTGGCCACGCAACCTACGCTGTGCATGCATTGCGAGGAGCCCCTGGCGCCGTGCGCACAGGTGTGCCCGGTGATGGCCATTCTCATCACGCCCGAGGGCGTGGTCCAGCAGGCTGAGCCGTCGCGCTGCATCGCCTGTCGCAACTGCGTGTACGCCTGCCCCTTCGGCGTGCCTAAGATTGACCTGGATGCGCGGCTGATGAAGAAGTGCAACCTGTGCTACGACCGTACCTCGCAGGGCCTCAAGCCGTGGTGTGCGCAGGCTTGCCCCACGGGTGCCATCTGGTACGGCGATTACGAGGAGTTTGTGATCGAGCGGCGCGGCCATCCCGTGCGGCACACCACTTTTGGACAGCAGGAGGTGCGCACGCGCGTGTTCCACGTGCTGCCCGATGACACGGATCGGCTGGACGTGACAGCCCTGCTCAGCCGCGCCAGCGCCGAGCTGGGCAGAGGCGGCGAGCACGAGGAGGCCTGGGTGCTGTGATGGATCCGGAGGCCAGGCCACGGACCTGGCAGCGCGAGTTCCCCTATCACTGGGATCGCGATGAGGCCATCTCCCGGCGCGAGCTGCTGAACTTTGCCGTGTATGCCTCGGGTGCGTTGTTTGCCGCCACGGCGGTAATCGCTGGCATCAGCTTCATTCGGCGCGGCAACACCAGCGCGCCAAAAGCCATCGCCCGAGCGGCCGCCGTGCCCCAGGGCCAGGCCGTGTATTTCCACTACCCATCCCAGGCGCTGGGCGATGAGGCTATGCTGCTGCATCTGCCGAGCGGCGAGTTCACAGCCTACAACCAGACGTGCACTCATCTGTCGTGCGGCGTCTTCTACCAACCAGACCAGGGGCGGTTGTTCTGCCCCTGCCACGAGGGCGTGTTCAGCCCGGAGACGGGCGACCCGGTCGCTGGCCCACCTCAGCGCCGCCTGACCCGTATCACCCTGCGCCAGCAGGAAGGCGTGATCTACGCCACGGGGTGGGAGCAGTGATCGCGCCGGAGCCGGGCCAGGCGCCGATTCCGCTCGCGCCTCCAGGCCGCGATGCTCTGTCCATCGCGGCGCTGGCGGTAGGGCTGCTGCTCATGGCGTTGCAACTGTGGCTGCTGACCGTCGCGCTGGAATTGTTCCTGTCCGGCCAAGGGACGAGCGTGTGGCCACTGGCGCTGATCTCCGGCCTCATCTTCCTCGGCGGGCTGGGCGTGCTGTGGCTGCTGCGCCGCGGGCCAGGCATCCGCCGCGGGCTGCCGAACGTTCCCACCAGGGAGCTGATCTGAGCCAGCCCGAACCCGGACGGGAGCGTTCCCGCTATGTGATCGACAAGCGCCACCCCATCGGCGGCGAGATGTCCGAGATCATCCTCGGCCTGGCCGGCCGGCTGCGCGTGCCGGAGTTGAGCAAGCGCCACAGCTCGACCAGCGTGCTGGCCGTCTTCAGCTTCGTCAACGGGTTGATCTCGATTGCCCTCATGGCCATCGCGGCGCTCGTCACAGGGGCGCCGTTCATCTTCCCCTCGCTAGGGCCAACGGCTTTCCTGCTCTTCTACACGCCCACGGCGCCGCCGGCCTGTCCCCGCAACACCCTGTGCGGTCACCTCATCGGCGCACTGGCTGGCTGGCTGAGCCTCGTTGTGTTTGGCCTCGCCACCGCGCCGCCGGCGCTCACTGGCGGCATGGACTGGCCGCGCGTAGGCGCGGCGGGGCTGTCGCTGGCGCTCACCGCCGGGCTGATGGTCATCCTGCGCGTGCCGCACCCACCAGCCGGCGCAACCACGCTTATCGTCTCGCTGGGCCTGATGCCACATCTGTGGCAGATTGGCGTGCTCATGCTGGCGGTGCTGATGCTCACGGCGCAGGGTTTGGCGATAAACCGGCTGGCGGGGGTCGCCTACCCACTGTGGGGATCGGTGCCATAGCGC
>JBOGTU010000205.1:0-16577 GCA_050695655.1 Chloroflexota bacterium
GGTCAAGCAGAGACGGCTGCCGCTGGGGCCGATCGCGGGCCGCTCAAGGCTGTGCGGCCAAACCTCTTGCCATGCCGGTTAAAGCCGCGGCCTGGGAACGCATTCGGCCGGTGCGGGCATCGGACGAGGTTGTCCGGCAGATTCGGCGCGCCATCTTCGAGGACCGGCTCAAAGCCGGCGATCCCGTCGGTTCAGAGAACCAGCTCGCCGACGATTTCGGAGTCAGCCGCAACACTGTGCGCGATGCGCTGCGGGCTCTGGAAGCGACTGGTGTCGTTGAGATTCGCAACGGTGTTAAAGGGGGCGTCCGAGTGGCGCGGCCGGATCCTCTTCGGTTCGCGGACGGGCTGGCGGTCCAGCTGAAGCTGATCGGGTCCGATCCGGCCGACGCTGCCGCGGCGGAGCTGGGTCTGGAGTGGGTGGCGGCGGAGCTGGCTGCCCTGAATGCGACCCCGGAGGACCTGGCCAAGCTGCGCTCTACACTGGACCAGGCGGCGACGCTCGTGGACAACGGGCGAGCTTTCGCCGAAGCAAGCCAGGTGTTCCACGATACCGTGGCCCACGCCTCGGGTAACTGGGCGATCATCTCCAGCCTCCGCGCCCTGCGCGAGCTGCTCGGTGAGAGTCGCGCGGTGCACGCCACGCCCGACGTGGCGCGACGGGTGCAGGCCACCCACGAGGAGATCTACCAGGCCATTCGCGATCGCGATTCAGAGAAAGCGAGCCGCCTCATGCGCCAGCACCTCGGCCCCATTCGGAATTCCGAAGCACAGCGGCGGAATTGGCACGGCAACGCGGCGTCAGCCTTGTGATGCCATCCACATGCACATTTGGCAGTGGGCGGCGGCGGCGCGTTTCTCGCCCAGCGCCGCGGACAGTTGACAGCCGATGGCGCGGGAGCCATAAGTGGGACTGCCTGACAGCCGTGGCCAACGTCATCGTGTTGATCGCAATTGGCGGGGCGTGGTGAACGTGGAACCATACAGCCTGCAACCACATGTGTAGGAGCAGATGTTAAGTTGGACACTTTCGACGTCGCCATCATCGGCGGGGGACCTGTAGGCGTCGCCTTGGCTGTTGAGCTGGGCCAGCGCG
Organism: Chloroflexota bacterium; assembly: GCA_050695655.1. Classification (GTDB taxonomy): domain Bacteria; phylum Chloroflexota; class JAJPGV01; order JAJPGV01; family JAJPGV01; genus DATKQD01. Next base: position 1,096 of record JBOGTU010000205.1, read on the forward strand.
GCGTGCGCACCGCCCTGGTGGAGCGACACACGCGGCCGGTGCGCATCCCCAAAGGCCAGAACCTCACTAATCGCACCCTCGAACATTTTTATTTCTGGAAGTGTGTGGCCCAGCTGCGGGCCGCGCGGGTTATGCCGCCAGGCTATCCGATCGGCGGCACGACGGTGTACGGCAACCTCATGAGCCCGTATTACCACGCGACGAACCCTGGTGGCACGGGCGGCGGCCGGGGCCCGGCCGTGCAAGAGTATTTCTTCCAGCGCAACGAGCGGCTGCCGCAGTACTGCACGGAGGAGGTGCTGCGCGCCCGCCTCACTCAGCTGCCCTCGGTGACGGCGCTGTTCGGCTGGGCCGCCGAGCACATCGATCAGGACGCCGGCGGTGCGAGCGCGGTCATCGTGCAGAGCGAGGAAGGCGCATTCTACAGCTGGTCGGCCGATAGCCAGCAGCAGGTCAACCAGGACACAGCGGCGATGGAGGGGCGCCAGGTCCTGCGGGCTCACTACCTGGTCGGTTGCGATGGCGGCCATTCATTGGTCCGTGAGAGCCTGGGTATCGACCGCGGCGGCCGCGACTTCGACCAGCGCATGGTCCTGGCGGTACTGCGGTCCAAAGAGCTGCACGAAGCGTTGCGGCGCTTCCCGGAGAGCACAACGTACCGCGTGATGAAGCCTGAGCTCAAAGGCTACTGGCAGTTCTTTGGCCGCATCGACGTGGGTGAGGGCTTCTTTTTCCACGCTCCCGTGCCCAAGGACACGCAGCCGGACAACTTCGACTTCCTCAGCCTCATCCGCAACGCCGCCGGCTTCGACGTCCACGCCGAATTCGATCACGTGGGCTTCTGGGACCTGCGCGTCATGACCGCCAGCCAGTACAGCAAGGGCCGCGTGTTTATTGCCGGCGACGCCTGCCACCAGCATCCGCCCTACGGCGGCTTCGGCCTGAACACGGGCCTGGAGGACGCCGCGAATCTCGGCTGGAAGCTGGCTGCCGCCGTTCAAGGCTGGGGCGGCCAGAAGCTCCTGGAGTCTTATGGTGAGGAGCGCCGGCCGATTTTCGCCGAGACTGGTGAAGTCATGATCGCCGGGGGCATCGACCGCGACCGCGCCTGGCTGGAGCGCCACAACCCAGAGATCAATCGCGAGGAGTTTGAGCGCGCCTGGGCCGAGTACCCGCGGAGCGGTGGCATGATTGGACGCCAGTCCTACGAACCCCACTACGAGGGGTCGCCGGTGGTTGCGGGTCCGCCCGGCGCCGCCTGCAGCATCCACGGCGCGTACGCGTTCGCAGCGCAGCCCGGGCATCATCTGGCGCCGAGGACGTTGACCAGCCGCCGCGACGTGTTCGAGGAACTGGGCGACGGGTTCACCCTGCTCGCCTTTGATGCCGATGCGGAGCCCATCGCCCAAGCGGCGGCCAACCTGCACGTGCCCTTGAAAGTGGTACACGATTCCTTGGATGGGGACCGCGCGGCCTATGAAGCGCGGCTGGTTTTGGTCCGGCCCGATCAATATGTCGTGTGGGCGGGTAACGAGCCGCCGGCCGATCCTGCCGCGCTGCTGGAACGAGTCACCGGCAAGGCTTGAGCCTGTGACGCCCCTCAGTGTGTTGCACTGGGAGGTGGCTGCCCAACTGGCCGCCGGTGAGCCAGATGCTCGCTGTGGCTTGCCGGCCAGGTAGATGAGCCTTGGATGCGTGCTTGGCTCAGTGAGCGGATAGGCCGCTCACGGTAAGGCCGCCGCGGTTTGCGAAGTTAACCTCACCCTGCCTCTTGCTTGGTGGCAGAAGTCCTCGTGGCAGAGGCCCCGAAGCAGTTGGGCAGATCATCGGCATCATGGCTGCTTGAAGATGTCATGCGTGCCGATACGGCGCCAAAGCACGTGAACGTCGCCGGAGACGACCGGAGCTCCAAATTCGCATGTGGCGCGGCCATCGTCGGCCCAGGTCATTTCGAAGATGCCGGCGGCGCCCTTCACACCCTTCACCCGGAGGCCCTTGCGGAACTCCCGCCCGCGCCGCAAGTCTTCAACGAACTGCTCTACGGCGGCGAGGAAGGCGGCTTGCCGATCGGCCGGCAACCTTTCGAAATCGTTACCAAAGCGGGCCAGCCACGCATACGTCGGCAAGCCGCGGTTATCTCATCCTCTGCCGGCTGGCTTGGCCCGCCGACGCAGCTCGGCGAGAAACTCGTCCTCTGAGCTGAAGGCCTCCATACGGCCAGCCGCCTTATCGGCGTCGGCTTCCCGTTCGGCCCTCTGCCACGTTGGTGACCAAAACCAGGCCTGGGTGGCGTCGATCAGCTTCTGAGGCCGCAGCAGTATGCCATCGGGGGTAATCTCCGCGTCCAACAGATCGCCTTCCGCCAGGCGAGCAGCCTGTCGAATATCCTCGGGCAAGGTAAGCTGGCCCCTAGCTCGCAACGTTGTTCGCGCCATCTGTCAATCATACAATCAGAAAGGCGGGGTCTTCTACCGCGCTTTGCCAACCACCTTCAGCGCATGACCGAACACCTAGGCTGTTGAGGTCGCCTGGGGCCTTGGACCATCGCCCAAATTCAGAAGGATCGGGACATCCTCTGGCGCCTCGCCTCGCCTCGCTTCGCCTCGCCTCGCCTCGCGCTCAGCCGGCCGCCTGCTGGCAAGGGACGCCATCCTGGGTAGTTTGGCCGCAATGCCATAAGCGGCCCTTTGGGCCAGCCGCCGCGGCGCCAGCTTGGAATTTCCTCGACCGGCGAGATGATAAAATTGCGGCCGTTTTCCGGCTCCCCGGAATACGCGAGGGCCTCGCAACACACAAGGAGGGGATTCTGCCATGGCTTCGTCAGCTCCCACCCAGGAGATTCCCAAGCCGCTGGCCCGGCTGCCCGAACGGCTGCACCACACGGCCTACGTCACCAGGGATCAGGCGGCCACGCGCCACTTTTACGAAGACATCATCGGCCTGCCGCTCATCGCCACCTGGTGCGAAGCGGACGAGCTGTTCGGCGCCGTCCGGGTGTACTGCCACACCTTTTACGGGTTGGGCGATGGGGGCGCGCTGGCCTTCTTCCAGTTCGCGGATCCCAAGGACCAGGAAGAATTCGGCCCGCGCATGCCGCAAACGCCGTTCAAGCACATTGCCCTGCGCGTGAACGCGGAGACACAGGCCGCGATCCATGGGCGGCTCAAGGCCGCTGGCCTGGCCAACGAGAACGTCTACGTGCTGGAGCACGGCTACTGCCGCTCGCTCTACTGCCAGGACCCCAACGGCATGCTGCTGGAATTCACCGTGGACCATCCGAAGGTCGAGTCCATTTTGGCAACGCGGCGGGCCGATGCCCACGCCGAACTTGAGCGCTGGCTCGAGGGCGACCACACCAGCAACAACACCTATCGTTCGGAGGCGCACTGATGGCTGAAGCAACTGCCCCCGTCCGCACCGTCGCGGGGCGGAACGTGCCACTTGCCGGCACCTACGCGATCGATCCACCTCACTCTCAGGTGGTGTACGAGATCGGCCACATGACCATTGCTAAGTCACATGGAGCTTTTCAGAAGCTCAGCGGCGAGATCCATGTCGGCGATCGGGTTGAGGATTCGTCTGTGGACGTCGCCATTGAAGTGGGCAGCATCAGCACCACGGCCGAAGCGCGTGACAAGCACGTACTCAGCGAGCAGATTCTGCACGTGGACAAGAATCCCCAGGCTCGGTTCCGCTCCACCTCCGCCGCGCTGCAGGCCGACGGCACCTGGCGCATTCCTGGTGAGCTGACGCTGGCAGGAAGCAGCAAGCCCATAACCCTCAATGCGAGCTTTGGTGGTGGCGTGGTGGATCCATGGGGCAACCCGCGCATCGCCTTCTCCGCCACCGCGGATCTGGACCGCGAGAACTGGGGCGTCACCTGGAACGCGCCCGTGCCCGGCTTTGGGCCCATGCTGGGCACCCTGGTGAAGATCACCATCGAAATTCAGGCGACACTCAAGCAGTAGGCGAGGGGACATGAAACGAAGCACGCAGCGCATCCTGGTTTCCCATGCCGGCTCCCTGCCGGCCCCGGACAGCCTTCAAGAGCTCATCGCCGCGGACAAGCCCGACGCGGCGGCCATTGCGCAGGCCTTGCCCGCCTCGGTGGCCGAGGTGGTGCGCCAGCAGGTTGAGTGTGGGGTTGACGTTGTCAATGACGGCGAGCTGAGCAAGCGAACGGAGGGCGGTGGCGGCTTCACCTACTATGCCATGCAGCGACTGGGCGGCCTCGAGCAGCGTGAGTTCGCCGCCGGCGAATCGCCCGCCGCTGCACGCAACATCACCGGCCGCGACGCGGTGGATTATCCTGGCTTCCATCGGCGCCGCTTTGGACAGGCATCAACTACCGGCCAGGTGAACCGGCGCATGGCGCCGGCCATCATGTGCAGTTCCGCCCTCACCTACGTTGGCCGCGCGGCCGTGGAGGCGGACATCCGCAACCTGAAGGCCGCCACCGCGGGTCGCGACGTGGAAGCCTACCTGCCGGCGGTGGCGCCGGGCACCATCGAGCACTGGCTGTTCAACGAGCATTACGCCAGCGAACAGGACTTCCTGTTCGGCATCGCCGATGCCATGCACGAGGAGTACAAGGCCATCACCGATGCCGGCTTCATTCTCCAGATCGACGATCCGGACCTGCCGGATGGCTGGCAGATGTTCCCCCAGATGACTGTTTCGCAGTATCGCGACTACGCCCTGCTGCGCGTGGAGGCGCTGAATCGCGGCCTGCGCGACATCCCACGCGAGCAGATCCGCCTGCACGTGTGCTGGGGCAGCGGCCACGGCCCGCATGCCAACGACCTGCCCTTGAGCGATCTGGTGGACGTGATCCTGAAGGTGCGGGCGGAGTGCCTTTCCATTGAGGCGGCTAATCCCAGGCACGACCACGAGTGGCGCGTATGGGAGACCACCAAGCTGCCGGACGGCATGTCCATCATGCCTGGCGTGGCCGGGCACAGCACCGACATCGTGGAACATCCCCAGCTGGTGGCGGACCGGCTCATCCGCTATGCCAACTTGCTGGGCAAAGAGAACGTGATCGCCGGCACGGACTGCGGCCTGGGCACGCGTCTGGGCCACGCGGAGATCACCTGGGGCAAGCTCCGCGCCATGTCCGAAGGCGCCCGCATGGCCACCAAGGCACTCTGGGGCCACTGATCCCGCGGGTTGGCTTCGGCTGAGCTGGTGCGCCCTCGTCCCTTGGGCGGCTGGCACGGCTGAGAGGATCCGGGCCGGGGAGGCTGCTTGCCCTCAGGCTTCGGTTCGACGTATCTGCGAGGGGCCCAGCGCTTGCACGGCGGTGTTACCGCTGAGAGCCAGGCCGATGCGCAGCTCCTCGCGCAGCAGCCCCAGCAGGCGCTCCACGGCGCCGGCGCCGCCTACCGCCAGAGCGCAAGCGGCGATCTTGCCCACGGCCACCATGGTCGCGCCGAGCGCCAGCCCCTTCATCACTTCCGTCCCGCGCACGAAGCCGCCATCCACCACGATGGGCAGGCGCCCGGCGACCTCGTCCGCGATGCGGGGCAAGGTGTCGATGGTGGCCTCGCCGTCGTCCAGCTGCCGGCCGCCGTGGTTCGACACCCAGATGAAGTCGCAGCCGTGGTCGATGGCCAGGGCCGCGTCTTCCACGCAGTTGATGCCCTTGAGGCCGAATGGCAGGTGCACTTGCCGCTTCAGCCAGTCCACATCATCCCAGGTGAGGCTGGCTGGAACGTCGTGATCGGGGCCGCTGGGTTCAGGCGTTTGGCCGGCTGCCGCGCGGCTGCTCGCCCGGTAGCGGTTGAAGTGGTCGCGATCGCGCCGGCTGTAGACAGCTGAGTCCACTGTAAGGCACACCGCGCGATACTGTGGGCAGCTCTCTACGCGCCGCAGCCGCTCCGCCACCCATTCGCGGGGCCCGTGATAGTACAGCTGAAACACAAGCGGCCCGCCGCCTTCTGCCGCCATCTGCTCCATGGGCCAGCCGCAGACGCCACTCACCGTGGATAGCGCGCCGGCGCGCCCGGCCCCGATGGCCATCTGCAGGTCGCCCTCGGGGCAGAAGCGGTACAGGCTGCCCATTGGCGCGACCAGTACCGGCAGCGGCAGATCCAGGCCGAGGAACGAGGTGCTGAGGTTTACCTGGCGCACGTCCACCAGCACGCGTTGCACCAGCGCCAGCCGCTCCAGCGCGCGGCGGTTGCGCCGCAGCGTAGCCTCGGATGCGGATCCGCCGGCGCAGTAATCCCAGATCTCGCGGGCCAGCTTCTGCTCCGCGAGCAGTGGCAGCTCGCCAATCGTGGCGAAATCTTCAGCCGTCGCAACTGGCGCGGGACCCACCACTATGCTCATGACAGAGCCAATCCTACTGCGCCTCAGCTCGGCAGCACGGTAGCGGTGGCCAGCTCGGCAACGTCGTCTACGGCGTCCAATGCGCGCACGGCGGCGATCAGCGCCTCGCACCGCGCGGTACCCAGGGCTGGGGCAGCGAGCTGGCGAACCTTTTCGGCGAGCTCGCCATCCGTGAGGGGGTTCTCCGGCGTTCCGCGCGCGGCGGCAACACGGGTACTGGCGGTGCGCCCATCCCGCAAGCGCAGGCTGCCGGAGGCCTCGATGGGCGCCAATGAGCTGTCCTCCACGGCGGAGATGCGTGTCATGAGCGCGCGGATGTCCGGTCGGTGAACGGCAGCATCGGTGAATTGCGCCTTGCCAGCTGCGCCTTCGATGAGCTGCGCAGCGCAGGCGAAGAACAAGCTGAACTTGGCTTCGATGCCGGTGGCCGGGTTCGGGCGGCCTGTCAGCGTCAGCGCCAGCGGATGCACCCGCAAATCGATGTGTTCGATATCGGCGGCCTGCGCTTGCAGCGACCGCGCCAGAGCCCGTGCGACATCAATGGCCGGATGCGCCACGATGCCGCAGGCGTAGGGCTTGAGGCCGTTTTGAGGCAGTTCCCAGCGCTGGCCCAGTTCCTCGATCATGTGCGCCGGCCGCGGCTGCGCGCTCATGAGCGGCGCCAAGCCCCAGGCGCCCTCGAGGCTGGCAGTTGACGCGCCGAAGCCCTCCGCGGCCAGCAGGGCCGCGGCCACGCCGTTGCTGGCCGCGCGGCCGGCGTGAAGTGACTTGGCCATCTCTCCAAACTGCTGGCGCTGCCCGGCGGCCTGCGTCGCGGCCACGCCAATGGCGCGCTGCATCCCAGCGCTGTCCAGCCCCAGCAGCCGGCCAGCGGCTACAGCCGCGCCAATGGTGCCGGTAGTGCCAGTGAGGTGCCAGCCCGCGTTGTAGCTCTCTGGCGAAATCGCCAGCGATACCCGCGCCGCTATCTCGTAAGCGAGAACGTGCGCCGCGAGCAGCGCTCGCCCGGTGCAATGTCGCCATTCGCCCACAGCCAGCGCCGCCCCCATGATCGGGCTGGTGGGGTGCAGAATGGTGGGCACGTGTGTGTCGTCAAAATCCATGACATTGGCCATGAGGCCGTTCACCAGCGCCGCGTTGGCTGTGGATGTCCGCTCGCCCGTTACCAGTACGGTGGCCTGCTCGTGTCCACCCAGGGTGGCCGTGAGCGAGCGAGCGATACGCGCGGGCTCACTGTCTGCTCCACCAATGGCCACACCAAAGAAGTCCAGAATGGCGCGGCGGCTCTGCGCCAGCACCACGTCCGGGATCAGCTTCAAGGGCGTTTCAGCCGCGAAGCGCCCCAGCCGCTGAGTGATGGTTTCGCTCGCCGCTGGTGCCATGTGGTGCAAAGCCATTGTAGGTGGGACGGCTTTGCCCTACCCTTGCTGAGGAGAGGCCGCGCCGGCGCCGTGAGGGCGCCGGCAGCAATCAAGTCCGGAGGAATGGTGGGTATGGCGGGCAGGCTGCAAGGTAAGGTCGCGATCGTCACGGGCGCGGGATCTCAGGCACAGGGCATTGGCAACGGCAAGGCCGCGGCCATCCTGTTCGCCCGCGAAGGCGCCAGGGTGCTGTGCGTGGACAATGTGGTGGATCGGGCGCAGGCGACGGTGGACGCGATCCTGGCCGAAGGTGGCAGCGCCTCACTCTTTCAGGCGGACGTGTCGCGCCAGGAGGATTGCCGGGGTATGGCCGCGGCGGCCGCGGAGCGCTACGGACGGGTGGACATCCTGCAGAACAACGTGGGCATCTCCTCCAACCAGCGGCTGGACGAGATCACCGAAGATGCCTGGGATCGGGTGATGGCGATCAATGTGCGTGGCATGGTGTTTGCCGCTCAAGCTGCCGTGCCACACATGGAAGTGGCTGGTGGTGGGGCGATCATCAACCTTTCGTCTATCGCTGGGATGCGCGCTTACCCGGCCCGCAGCACGGCCTACACCACGAGCAAGGCTGCCATTATCGGCCTCACCATGGCGCTGGCGGGGCAGCTGGGGAACAGGCACATCCGCGTGAACGCCATCGCACCAGGGCAGGTGTACACGCCGCTCATCGCCGTCCGCGCCTCGGTCGAGATGCGCCAGCGGCGGGCCACCTCAGGCATGATCAAAGACGAGGGCAACGCCTGGGACATCGGTTGGGCAGCCGTCTACCTGGCCAGCGACGAGGCGCGCTGGGTCACCGGGCAGGTATTCCCCATCGACGCCGGGATCACCTCGACTATTCCCGGTAACGACTACTCCTAGCGCGGCCAGCCAAACCCTGCTGCCAGCGCATTCTTAGCGTCGGCGTACCCGTGGCGGAGCCGACCCCGATCGATCTGGACTCGCCCCTGTTCCTCCTCCGACTGGGAGCGCAACCGTGTGCATGCCAGGTGTGGGTGTAGGGCAGATCGAGTTCCTCTCCCGACTGGGAGAGGCGAAGGTGAGGGCCGGACCCTCTCTCGCATCAGCAAGCTCTCCGCATTCGCCCGGCCAATGTTGGGAACGCCCTCACCCTGCCCTCTCCCAGTCGGGAGAGGGACTCGACCAGGCCTGCCGAAATCGCATACGGTGGCCATGCCGCCTGGTGCTGGTGGGTGCCATCGTGCACGTTAATGCGTGGTCAGAGGATCGACCAAAGTTCCTCTTCCGCTTGGGACGGGTAACGTGCCAGGCTCGCCTTCCGCGAGTGCTACGAAGGCTGGCCCAGCTTCTCCGGTGCGTGGTCGCGGATGGCGGCTTCAATGTCTTCCAGTGGAGAGAGGGAAGGCAGACGCAGCAGCAGGCGTCCCACGCCCAGTTCGTGGTAGGCGGCGATCACGTCGGGCGTGAGCGATTCGCGCGGGGCGATGGTGATTTCCAGTTTGCCCAAACCGGCTGGGCGCTGCACGGCGTGCATGGCCACATCTAAGCTGGCCAGCAGCGTGCGCGTGCCCTCCACATCCATGCCCCAGCCGTACCAGCCGGCGCCGTAGCGCACCGTGCGCCGCAGCACGGCTGGCGCGCGGCCACCAAAGACGAGCGGAGGGTGCGGCCGCTGCACCGGCCGCGGAAAGGCATTGATGCCGTCGAACGTGGCGTACTTGCCCGTGTAACTGGGATGCTCCATAGTCCACACAGCCTGCATGGCGCGCACGTAGTCGCCCGCGCGCGCGCCCCGCTCGGACATGGGCACACCAAGGGCTTGCGCCTCCGCCTCGACACCGCCCACGCCCAGCCCCACGATGAGCCGGCCTTCGCTCACCACATCCAGGCTAGCCAGCTGCTTGGCCAGCAGCAGCGGCTCGTGCTGGGGCAACAGCAGCACGCCGGTGGCCAGCTTCAACGCGCGCGTTCGCGCGGCAATGTAGCCCAGCATGACCAGGGAGTCGAGCATCGGCATGGTGCCGGGGCGCTCTGTTTGGCCCGCGGGCAAGTCCGGCAGCACAATGTGCTCCGCGGTCCACACGGATTCGTAGCCGAGGCTCTCGGCCAGTTCAGCCATGCGCCCTACCGCGGGCACAGCTAGTCCGCCGACGTTGATGCCGGCCAGTCCGTACTTCATGTTGCTCCCCTTACCCTCCGGCTGTTACCGGCCGGTGTTCCACTGGCGTGGCGCGGCCACCATGTTCAGCACCGCCGCGCGCTTCTCCACCTTCACAGCGTGCAGCGCCCGCTCCAGGGCGGCCGGCACCTGCTCGGCCGTCTCCACCCTCTCGCCATACCCGCCCGATGCCTTTACATCGTGCTCGAAATCGAGCGCTGGTGTGAGGTCGGAGAAGGGGAATGATGCCGTCTTGACAGCCCAACCATCCGGATACACCGTGCGTGTGGCACCGGCGACGGCGGCCCATTGGGCATTGTTCCAGATGATGTACAGCACCGGCAGCTCGTAGCGCCGGGCTACCCAGTGCGCCGCGGAAGGCACGCCAAACACGTACGAGCCGTCGCCCACGCAAGCCACGACCGTCTTTTCCGGTGCAGCCAGCTTGGCACCCAACGCCGCGCCCACGGCCCAGCCCAGAATGCCTGCCTGGGATACGGTGAAGTAGGAGCCAGGCTGCGTGAGCTCGAACTGGGATGCGTCCAACCCCAGCTCGTTGAGCACAATGGTGTCCTCGTCGCGCAGCTGCTCCAGACAGTACGACACCCATGGCTTCTGGATGGGCGTTTGATCCTTGCCTGCCAGCGCACGCGCTGTCGTCGCGGCCCGCATCTCCTGGTGGCTTACGGCCAGCGCCTTGCCGCGCGCGGAGATGGCGGCGGCTTCGCGCGGGTGCCGGGTTACGAGCTCGGCCAACGCACCGAGTGTCTTGGTGAGGTTGCCGGCCAGCCCCAGATCGATGGGAAAGCCGCGTACTGGATAGCGCGAGTAGAGCGGATCGACCCCGGCCGCGATGACCAGCGCCTCGGGGCGCAGATGCACACGCTTGGGTGGCCACGGCACGTCGCACTCCACCACCAGCACCACGTCCGCGCGCGCCAGCGCGGCTGCACTGTCCGATCCCTGATGCAGCGGATGCATCACCGGGAAGTTCATGTGGGTTGGGCCGGTCTCGTACACGGGGATGTTCAGGGCTTCGGCCAGGCGCACCAGCTCCGCTACGGCGGCTGGGTCGCGGCCCGCGGACCGGGTGACGATGACCGGATCTTTGGCGGCGGCCAGCGCTTTGGCGGCATTCTCCAGCAGCTCCGGCGTTGGCATGAAGTCGCTGGCGATCATGCGCGGCCGGTCCATGTAGGTGATCTCCTCGCGCGCCTCGGCCAGCACCTCGCGAGGCAGCGTGAGGTACACCGGCCCCTGGGGCTGTGTTTGGGCTATGGCGAGCGCACGGTCGACAATCGCCTCCACGTCCGCGTCATGCCGCAGCTCGTAATCCCACTTCACCCACTCGCGTACCATGGCGCCCTGGTCGAACGACTCCTGCGCCCAGTGGATGCCGCCATCGCGCGAGCCCTTGCTGTCCCCTTCGGTGAGCGGTGTGCGGCCGGCGGAGAAGAGGACGGGCACGCCGGCCCGACTGGCGTTGATGACGTTGCCCGTGGCGTTGGCCGTGCCGGCGATGGTGTGCACCATCACCACCTGCGGCTCGCCCGTCACCATCGTGTAGCCGTGCGCCATGGCAACCGCGTCGATCTCGTGCGGCACGGTGATCGGTGCCGGTACCGGCGCCTCCGAGCTGAGGCGCTTCGCGTAGGCATCGACAATTGGCCCAAAATCCGTGCCACCATTGCCAAAGAAGTAGCGGACGCCGCGCGCCGCGAGAATCTCAAGGTAGGCTTCCGCCGTGGATTCGACCGCCGCGCGCTTCTTCACAGCTGCTCTCCCATCGCCAAGCTGCGCCAGCTCGCCGGAGCCAGCGTCGGCACATTTTAGCGCTGGTCGCGCATTCTGGAAGCGTGGCGCCCTGCCGCGGCCGCGGTCTACAGCGACGTATCCCGTCTCGCCGTATCCTTACTGCTACGAGCGAGCATGCCGAACGGGCAGCACAATGAAGATGTCCTCATGACATGGCGCTTCGCGCTCGCCATGTTAAAGCCATCAACAGCCTCAGTGCCACTCAGTTAGACGCCGGCCGAGACGAGAGCATGCATGCGCTGAGCCCCTACAGGGAACTCAAGGCCACCGTGCTCGCAGCGGGCCTACTTCGGAAACAACCCTGGTACTATTTCGGCCTGATACTGGCGCTGTTCAGTTTGCTTTCGTGCGGCCTGGCGGCGCTCTTTGTGACGCCAGCGTTTCCATTACAGCTGGCCGACGCCGTTTTCCTGGCGTTTGTGTTCACCCAGCTGGGTTTACTTGGACACGACGCGGGGCACAACCAGGTGTTTAACTCACACCGTTGGAACACAATCCTCGGGCGCGTCTGCGGCAATCTCCTACTTGGCATGGGGCTGGACTGGTGGAGAGAGCACCACAATGCACACCATGCCAGCCCTAACCAGGAAGGACGCGATCCGGATGCGGATATCGGAGTGCTGGCCTTGAGCGCCGAGCAGGCCGCTCGGCGCCGTGGTTTTGAGCGCTGGTGCAACAGGTGGCAAGTATTCCTCACACCGCTCTTCGCCAGTCTTGAGGTGTTTTGGTTGTATCGGTACACGGTCGGTTTCCTGGTGAGCCACCGATCGAGGAGTCGCTATCTGGAAGCATTGCTTATCGCAGCCCATTTCGCGTTGTCCTTGGCCGTGCCTTTCATAGCTCTGGGTGTGGCCCATGGGCTGCTCTTCGCGCTGGTTCAACGTGTTGTTTCAGGTTGGTACATGAACGTGATCTTTGGAGCGAACCACGTCGGGATGCCGATTCTGAGCCGAACCCAGCAGATGGACTTTGTGCAGCAGCAAGTGACCACCTCGCGCAACGTCCGACTGCCCCGCGGGCTGGCCTTTCTGTTCGGTGGCTTGAATCTTCAAATCGAGCATCACCTCTTTCCGACAATGCCCCGCAATCAACTGCGACGGGCACAGCCCATTGTTAAGGCCTTTTGTCTACGAAACGGGTTGAGCTACCGAGAGTCGGGCTTCGCGGCAACATACCTTGAGATGTTCACCCATTTGTGGCGAGTCAGCCGGCTCGTCCCATCCCGCGAGATCACGTAACCGCAAGCTGAGGGGCGCAACTGAGCAGCTTGCCCGCGATTTTCGCCAGATCGGCGAGCCCTCCAAGAGGCTACCCCAGCATCATGACAGCAATCTGGCGGCTTGCCATCGCCGATGACCAGATTGGAGCAGACGCCGGCGAGGAAGCTGCGCTGGTGCCATGGGCAACCCTTGAAGCGCGGCTCGGCCCGCTAATATGGGCGCTGTCTGCCCTGAGATAAGGACCCTCCCTGTGCGCCCTTCGCTCTCCTGAAGAACCATGCGCCGTTATCCGTGTTGACGAGCTCCCACCCATCCCGGCCCCAGGCGTTGGCGGTGTCGAGGAACTCTTTGGGCCGCGCCTCCGCGTCAACGTCTTCTTCGTTGATCTGCAGGCGACCGGTGTCGTTGTTGCGACGCATCGTCCTGTATTCCCAATTCATCGTCCCTCTTGGTATAGCGCACCTGGCGGGCAGTGTCGACCGAACGTCATCACCTTCCGGCTGGCAGCTGGGACGGCGCTGCTGCCGTCCGTTTCGCCGGGCGCTGGGCGCGCGCTTATCGGCCCCTCGATCCCAGCCACAGGGGCCATTTGCGCGTGAACTTTTACTCATGACGAGGGCCGGTCCTCGCGCCAGACTCGCTGTAGGCAGCCTACTCTGTGGGCTGCTCACCTGCAGCGCTTGCCCCTGCGCCAGCCATCAGTGGCGATAACGCTTCGGCAGGCAACCTACTGAGTGAACCAGCTCCTCGAATCAACAGCATGCAACCGCCGAACGTGAGCCAGGCCCGGGGGCCGGTAGGGCCTTGAGCGCGGGGATGAGACGTTTCCGCACGCACAGACGCGGCAAGCGCCTTTGGGATTCGGTCGGGGAGCTCGTGGAGCAGAGTTAACGAGCTGGCGGCGGCGCCGAATCTGTCGCTCCCTGGTGACACCGCCGCTTCAGAGAAGGGACAAAGTCACTTGCTCGCCATAAAAGATCGCCTCCTTGCCCTGGTGTCACCGCACGTTGCCTACGTGAGCAGCTATCCGCCGCGAGAGTGCGGCATCGCCACCTTCACTCAAGACGTTGCCAGCTCCATCGAAAAGCTCATGCCGCTGGGCCGTCGCTTTGTTGTCGCGGTCAATGACGACGACAGAACTTATGCCTATCCGCCCATTGTCAAGCACCGCGTCGAGCGCGACCTTGCCAGTTCATACGAGGACGCAGCCGCGTATGTTACGGCTTCGGAATGCCGGGTCATCAACATCCAGCACGAATATGGTTTGTTCGGTGGACTGTGGGGCTCCTACGTGTTGCGGTTCATGGACCGGGTGCGCCAGCCAATCGCCCTCACCATGCACACAGTTCTTCCCAATCCCGACGCGGCGCTGCTGTCGGTGACGCAGGCGTTGATCGCGCGGTCCGCCACAACGATTGTGCTGGCCCAGTCCGCGATCGACATTCTCACGCGCGACTACGGAGTCGACGTGGCCAAACTGCGCTTCATTCCACACGGAGTGCCGAACGTGCGGCAAGTTCCCACGGCGAAGGCCAAGCGTGCCCTTGGGCTGCAGGGTCGTACTATCCTGGCCACCTGCGGACTCATGAACCCGGGCAAGGGCATTCAGTTCGCCATTGATGCGCTGGCCATGCTGGTCGAAGAATTTCCCGACGTCCTGTACTTAGTGCTTGGAGAAACGCACCCGGGCGTCTTAGCCGCCAACGGAGAGGCCTACCGGCGGGAGCTCCAGGCTCAGGTGACGCGGCTCGGCCTGCACGAGCACGTTCGCTTCGAGAACCGCTACCTGACCTATCGGGAGCTCGTGCTGCATCTTCTTGCAACCGACGTGTACGTGGTGCCTTACCTGAATCTGAAACAGGTGGTGAGCGGGACGCTGGCCTACGCCATGGGATGCGGGCGCGCGATTGTGTCGACACCCTCGATCTATGCCCGTGAGGTGCTGGGTGGCGGTCGCGGCGAACTGGCGGCCGTGGAGGACGCGAGCTCGCTTAGCGCGGCGATCGGGCGCATCCTGCGGGAGCCGCGCTACAAATCCGCCCTGCAGCGCCGTGCCTACGACTTTGGGCACCAGATGACCTGGGCGAGTGTGGCGCGCGCCTACGTGCAGGCCTACGACGACGTGCGCGACAACAAGGAAGCGGTGGTTAGGAATCGCGCCATGGCGGAGCTCCGCCTCGCACCTTTGGGGACAAAACTACAGGCAGCCAGCGTCATTCGGGATGGAGTGACGCTGGATCGCTAGTTGACGCGGACAGCCGCGGCGCAGCAACAGCCCAGCCGTATCTCGGCCGGCAGCGTTTCGGGTGTTCTCAGCTGGGTGAGGTTGTTTCGTCGGGCGTGGAGAAGGTAGCCACAAATCGGTAGCCGCGCCCTGGCTCGGTGGCGATGAACCGGGGCTTGCGCCAGTCGTCATCGAGCTTTGCCCGCAGGTTGCGAATGTGCCGATCGACGACGTTGCTTTCCGGGACGTAGTCGCCACCCCATAAGGCATCCATGATCTCGTTCCGATTCAGCAGCCTGCCCGCATTAGCTGCGAGCAGGTAGAGCAAGCTCTGCTCTATGCTGGTG
>JBOGTU010000206.1:0-12717 GCA_050695655.1 Chloroflexota bacterium
CTCGGCTCGGCCCTTGGTCGTCAAGTGGGGCGATCCGTTCGCATCGTAGGTGAAGTCGGGGCCTTCGACGCCGTAGTAGTTCAGCAGCCACTCCTTGGTGCCGAAGGGCGCGGCGAAGAAGTTGGCAATGCCCAGGAGCATCTTCACACGCGCTTCGGAGGCCTGCTTGGCGATGTGCGTGTAACCGAAGTTGCCCAGGCCAGCCAGGTACACCGGCTTGCTGCCGTCGGCTGAGAAGGGGTGCATAGGATAGATGCGGCCGGCGGGCTGGATGGTCTGCTCGATGTCCCACAACTGGACGTACTGCCCCCACACCGCGGACGGGTTGACGGCGTAGCGGCCGGCCATGAAGTCATTGTTGGTGGTGCCAGTGCCGCCGGCTGGTGAATTGGGATGCCACAAGCCCGCTTTCCAGGTGTCAGCCACCCAAGCCAGGGCGGTTTGGTACTCCGGTGTCTCATAGTCTTTGGTCAGCTTGCCGCTGGAGTCCATGCTCCAGTTGTTGGGGGCTTTGAACATCGCCAGGAGCGGGGACCTGGAGGTGAGCCCAAAAGCGTTGCGGCCGCCTGCGCCCGACAACGCCCACTGGTTTCCTTTCGGATCGTTGACCGCCGTGAGCATGGCCTTGAAGTCGTTGGCGTCTTTGGGGGCGCCGTTGATCGTCACACCGGCCTTCTGGAACAGATCGTTGCGATACATCATCAGCGCGTCCACCGGTGGGCGGGCGACCGGGAGGGCGTAAATCTTGCCACCAACAACACCGGAGCGCCAGGTGTAGTGCGAGAAGAAGGCCAGGTTGGGATATGCCTTGGCCGCGTCGCCGCTGAGGTACGGCGTGAGGTCGGCGCATTTGGCCTGAACGAACTGCTCGAGATTGGGGATGCTGCCCTGCGAGTTGAAGAGCGTGGGGTTGTAGATGAAGTCGGGCAAATTCGAACCGGCGAGGACGGTGCCCAGCTTCACCAGGTAATCGGCCGCGGCCACATTGTTGATGTCCAGGGTGACGTTCAGCGCCTTGTTCACCGCCTGCCAGGCAACGTTTTGATTCATTGGCGGCGGCGCTTGCAGAGTGAGGAATGCCAATGCCGTCACGTGGCTGCCATCGCCAGGCGGCGTGGGCACGGACTGTACCAGGCTTTTCGGAAACGTGTAGAAGGCCGGATCCATGCCTTCCGGGCTGCCCGGCAGGTCCGGTTTGGGACCGGCAAACGGGACATAGGTAGGCAGCTTGACGCCCTCAACCACGGTGCCGGTCAAAATCGAGTTGCCGGAAGCAGCCGGGCTGGCGACGCCGCTGGCACTGGGGGCGCCGCTGGCACCGGCGGATGCGCTGGCCGCGGCCGAAGCCGAGGCCGCGGTGCTGCTGGCAGGCGCGGCCGCCGCGCTGCTGGCTGGAGCCGCGCTGGACGGGGCCGGCGCCGCCGAGGAGCCGCACGCATCCAGCAGAAAAGGCAGCCCTACTGCCCCAACGGTAAGACCCCGGCCGGCCCATGCCACGAACTGGCGCCGGCTCATCTCAGATCTGCCGCGGTCTGAGGACTGGCTCATGTCAACAGCTCCTTACCCGAATTTGGCCTTCGTCGAATGCCGGCTATTCTACACGGCGCCGTCACAAAACTGTCAAGCGGGTGCACGGATGGCGAGCCCATTGTGTGGCGAGCTCGCGATCGGGCTACGGCTGGGTGACAGGTTGGGGTTTGCGGCGGCGGGCCTCAGCGGGCGCCGGTGCGCTCAGCCCTCGAAGGAGCGGACGGCGTGACCTTCGCGGCCGTAGTGCTCGGCCAGCCACAGCTCCTCCAGCATGCCGTCGGCGCTGCCGGGCGACACGAAACTCTTGCCACAGCTGCAGGTGAGGGCGAATGGCTGCAGGCCCGCGACCTGAAGCCGTTCCCACTGGCTCTGTGCCGCCGGTGTGAGGTTCATCTGGCTCACGTCCCATACGCCGCGCTCTACCGCGCTGAGGAAGCGCTCGAGCAGCCCGTTGAAGGCCGGCGCGTTCTCAAAGTACACACTGTGGCCGCAACCAGCTACCTCTTCGTAACGTGCGTGGGGGATGAGCTTGGCCGCCGCCCGCATGATCGCCGGTGGAACCAGCGCATCGTCGGCGCCGGCCACAAACAGCACCGGCACATCCAACCCCGCCAGCCGCTCTGGAGTGCCGGCAAAGCGTGAGTCGTGGGCAGCCGCGGCGTCCACCCGGGGTGGGTTCCGCGGCGGGTTCAGGGCGCGGATCTCGTCATACAAAAAGGCCAGCAAGGGCTGCTCGGCCCGCAAACGGGCACTGTAGGCGCCGCTTTCGAGCGTCACTCCTTCGTTCGCGGCCCGATGCTCCCGCAGGGCCGCCTCAGACTCCGCCATACCAAAGATGGTGTCGGCCATGATCAGCGCCTTGACCCGGCCCGGCTCCGTGACTGTGACCCCCATGCAGGGGCGGCCGCCCAGGGATTGGCCCACCAGGTAGGCCTGCTCAACGTGCAGATGGTCCAGCAGCGCTGTGAGGTCCTGGGTCAGGGTATCGAGCCCCGCTTCACCGCCGGCGGTGGACTTGCCAAACCCGCGCTGGTCGAAAGCCAGGCAGCGGTAGGCGCGGCTGAAGTAGGGCACCTGCTGCCACCACGAGAGGTGGCTGCCGCCGGCACCGTGGGCAAACACGAGCGTTTCCACGGGTCCTTGCGCTGCACCGTCGCTCGGCTCGTGCAGCTCGTAGTAGATGTCCGCGCCATTGATCGATGCCCAGGCCACGGTTTGCTCCGCTCCTTTCAGACTTGCGGTGGCGCAGCGGCGACGCGGCGCATGTCGCGCGGGAGCAGGCTGCGCAGCTGCGTCAGTTGCTCCTCCGGCCAGTCCTCAGCGCTGTAATTCAGGCGGGAGATGAGCACGTCATCGAAGCCCAGGCCGGCTACGCGCTGCAGGCGTTCCGCTGCTTCCTCGGGCCCGCAATTCAAGTTGAAGCGCTCCTCCTCCTTGAAAGGCGTGCTGGGCGCGGCGAGATTCACGCCAATGGTAGCGACCATGGTGCGCCCGCTGCCGCCGGCATCGCGATAGCGCTGCATGCCCTCGCGGAAGGCGTTGAAGTTGGTGTTGTAGGCGGAGGCGATCCAGCCGTCGTACTCCTGCGCCGCGCGGCGCAGCCAGGCGCCATTGTGCCAGGCAGCGATGAGCATGGGCACGCGCCCTGCCACATCCGGCCAGGGGTGCAGGTTAGCGCTGCCCACGCTGCCGCCGTCGAGCAGCTCCTTGATCACCGGCAGGCCCTCGCGCAGCAGGCGAAAGCGCTCGGCGTGCGGCACGCCCACCGCGTCGAAATCCAGAGCCAGCGATCCGGAACCGAGCCCGGCTGAGAAGCGCCCGCCGCTCAGGGCGCCCAGGCTCAGCAACCGCTGAGCGAATTCCACCGGGTGGCGCAGCGGCACCTGCATGACCGCCGTCCCTACCTCAATGTGGCTGGTGGCAGCGGCCGCCACGGCCAGCCACTGCAGCGAGTCGATGCCGGTGAAGTTCCAGCGGCCCACGGTATCCCCTATCCAAATGCCGTCGAACCCGAGCCGCTCGATGGTGGCCGCGCGCGCCATGAGGTGCTGCGCCGTGGGCGCCTTACCGTCTGCCCGCCGAAACGGCAGATTGATGCCAATCCTCAACGAACCAGGCTCCTGAACCCGTGCATCGCCTCGGCCCGTCCGAAAGCGCACGCCATTGTAATCCTCGCCGTCCCTTGCAGCCCTTGCAGCCATTGTGTCCTTGGCCGTTACCCGGTGGTCAGACGGACCGGCTCAGGATCGCGGGATAAAACATTTGGATCAGCCCCCCATCCACCAGGATGTTCTCCCCGGTCACATACCCGGCCAGGTCCGAAGCGAGGAAGAGGATCACGCGGGCCACATCCTCTGCCTGGCCGGAGCGACCCAGCGGGATGTGCTTGACCCGATGCGCTTGCGTTGCCGCGTCCAGCGGCTGGCGCGGTTCGCCGGTGCGCGCGCGACCGAAGCCGGTATCGATGAGGCCGGGCGCAACCGAATTCACCCGGATGTTGTGCGGGCCCCATTCCGCGGCCAGTTGGCGCGTGAGCATGACTACGCCCGCCTTGCTCGTGGCGTAGTCCGCCGTGAAGGGGAAACCCACCACCGCCGCGGAGGAAGCGTTGTTCACGACCACGCCGCCGTGCTCGGCCAGCAGCGGGAAGGCTTGCCGGCAGAACAGCAGATGCGCCCGCAGGTTCACACCCATGGTGCGATCCCAGCGCTCCAGGCTCATCTGGTCCAGCGTGGTGGCGGGGCCGCCCGGGATGCCCGCGTTGTTCACCAGCACGTCCAAGCCGCCCAGCTCGCGAGCCACGCTGCTCACCGCGCGCTCCACATCGCCCTCGGCGGCAACGTCTGCCTGCACCGGTAAGGCACGACCGCCGCGCGCAACAATCTCCCGCGCGACCTCCTCGGCCGCCGAGCCCACCACGTCCACCACACCCACGGCTGCGCCCTGCCGTGCAAAGAGCAGAGCCGTGGCCCGGCCGATACCGCTGCCCGCGCCTGTCACCAGGGCGAGCTTTCCCGCCAAAAGCCCAGCGGTTTCCAGGCTCATTGCACGCTCATTGCAAGAGCCGAAACGGTTGGGGGTCCGGATTCGTACGGGCGAGGATGTGCTCCATGCGCTCGCGCACAATGGCGTCCACTTCGTTGCCGGGAAAGATGTAGAACTGCTCGGCCCGAAGGCCGGCCATCACAGCGTCCGCCATATCCGACGCTGGCTGCCCATTCTCCAGCCGCCCCGCCAGCGGCCCGCGCGCCTGCGCCGGCGGGCTGGACACCGGAGCATCCCGCAGCGCGGCCGGCCGGTTCCGGCCGGCTTCGGTGATGCGTGTCTTGATGAAGATGGGGCACAGCACCGAGCAGCCCACGTTGGCGTTGCGCAGCTTCAGCCCGCTGTACAGGCTTTCGCTGATGGCCACCACCGCGTGCTTGGACACACCATAGGGGCTGCTGCCGGGCACGAGACCGCCCATGGAGGCGGTGTTCACCACCCAACCTCCCTCCGCCTGCGCGAGCATGAGCGGCAAAAACGTTCGCAGGCCGTGGATCACACCCCACACGTTCACGCCGAAGATCCACTGCCAATCCTTGATGGTCGACTCCCAGATCGGCCCTGGCCGCCCGCCCAGCACCCCGGCGTTGTTGCACACCAGATGCACCTTGCCGTACGCCCGCAGGGCGTGGTCCGCCAGCGCCTGCACGGAATCCTCCCGCGAAACGTCGGTCGGTACACCCAGCACGTTGCCACCCGCCAACCGCAGTTCGGCCACCAGGCTCTCCAGCGCGCTTTGCTCGATGTCCGCGATCACCACCTTCATGCCCTCGCGCACGAAGCGTTCGCTGAGTGCGCGCCCAATGCCACTCGCCCCGCCAGTGACCACGGCTACCTTGCCCGCGAAGTCATGCATTGCCCATCTCCCGCACTAATATCCAGCGACCGTTGCCCCTCACGAAGTTGCCGCAATATGATCCGAAAAGTCAAAGGTGAAGCGGCCCTGGGCGGGTGCCACGGGCTGGCCTCCACCGGCTGAACGAGTCGGAAGGTCACGCCGTGCTGATTGGCGCCGACCGCGCTGGCATAGGTGAACGGGGTGGTCGAGCCGGCTCGCTGACTGTGGTTCAGCTGATGCGCGGGTGGGCCAGAACGGCCGCGCCAGTTGAGCTCCCGGCTAGAGCCAGGCGGGTGCCATTGGAGGGGTCGTACAGGCCGGCGGTGAGGAGGGCGGGCCCGGAATGCGTGCCGGCCGGAATGAGCAGCCGGTGCGGATCGGTGATGACCTGCGTGGGCATCCACGTCAGGGTCGGCACTGCTCCCGCCGCGGGATACGCATCATCCTGGGCGATGACCTGGCCGGCGGGCGTTTCGAGGTGCACGAACACCTTGAGGCTGGCAGCCAGCGGGCGCAGGTCCTGCCAGTACAGCGTGAGGGCCACGGCTTGCCCGGGTGTAAGGCTGCCATCGCCCATCGCCGCGGGCAGGCGGCCGCCCAGGAGCAGCACCTGGCCAGCGAACTTGGCATCCACCCGGCTGGCGATAGGCGGCAGCGCAAAGCTCCGGGCTGGCGCCTGCACCACCAGCGGCGGAAAGCCGCCGAACGCCACCGGGCGCGTGCCGGGCAGCTCCAGGCGTAGCGAGTAGGTGCCGGCTGCCGCACCGGCAGGCACGCGCAGAGCAACCTCACTCTGCACCACCCGCCCCGCGGGCCAGTGGCTGGTGGTGTAGCCGGCCCCGCCGGGCAGCAGCGTGGCCTGCGCGACTGTGGCGCCCGAAGCAGCGCGAAGCTGGAGCAGCGGCGTAACGTCCGCCCTCATTGGCCCAACAGCCTGCCAGCGCAGTTGGACGTGCACCGTGGACCCTACCTGCACCGGTCCGGGCGACATCGCCCAGCCAATCAGCTCCAGGCCCTGGCTGCGCACGGCAGCGGGCTGGAGCGGGGGCAGTGGGGCGAGCGCAGGCTCCGGCGTCGCCGTGGTGACCTGCACCCGCTGGAGCGGTACAAGCGGTCCAGCCTGACCAGAAAGCTGGCAAGCCCGACCAGATGCCTTGCCATACAGCACCAGCCCCAGTTCGTACGTGGCCGGCGGCAGGTCCACTGGGAGGGGGATGCCGAGGCGATCGGTTACCTGCTCTCCGGCTTTCCAGATATCAGTGGGCGAGAAGCCGGCGTTGGGCTCGGTATCCCGCTGCCACACCACGTTGCCTGCCGGGTCCATAAGGCGCCAGGACACCATGTACTCGGGCAGGCCGCTGCCCAGGGCCGCCCAATCCAGCGCGGCAGGGAGCACCGCGCCCGGCGCCAGGCTGGTGCGGAACACCTGAGCGTCGCGCAGCTGCACGTTCCCGGCGCAGGTGCCGCCAATGGGCACGGTCCGAACTGGCGCACCAGCCTCGGCGTAGTACTCGATGGAATTACTGCCGACAGCGTGGCTGAGCGCTTGAAAATCGTGCGTGGCGAGCTGGGTCTGCACGGTGCGGTGGGCATCGATCGGCGCCAGGTCCCAGTTGAGCACCCACACCCCGCTGTGCTGGCTCATGATGCTGTGCAACTCGCGTGGAGCAGCACTCGCGGCATCTGGCCCGGCGAGGGGAAACTGAAAGCTGGGAGCAGGATTGCCCGCGCGCAGCACGTGGTAGTACCAGAACTGCCCCTGCTGGTCCCAGCTGTCCAGAATCACGGCGTCGCCCGGCCGCTGGTGCTGGTCCACGTACTGCACCGCGCCCGGAAAGGGGTCCTTCAGGTAAGAGGGGTTGAAGTAGTGGTTCCACAGCGCATCGCCATCAATCGAGGCCGCCAGGGCCAGTGCCAGCAGCCCCAGCACAGGCAGCACCCGCCACAGCGCGGCCACACCAAGGGCAAACAGTACGCAAAAGGCCGGCGCGCTGATCATGAGGTAGCGCGCGGCGAAGACCGATCGCACCTCGGACGCCGCGAGACCCAGCGTCAGCGGACCAGCCGCGTACAGGGTCAGCAGGGCAGCAGTCGTCGTCACCGCCCCGGCGGCCCCGGCTGTCGTGCCGCGCGCCGCGCCGGCGCGCCAGCGCACTGCCGCGAGCCAGCTCGTGACCAGGCCCACAGCCAGCAGCGCCGCGAAGAAGAGGCTGCCCATCAGCACAAACCGCGGGAACGATGGGCCTACCGTGTACAGACGCAGCGCTGTCGCCAGCTCGCCCGGCACATCCACCACGTGCAGCGAGAAGTGCGTCGAGCGGTAGGCAGCGGCCAGCCAGGGAAAGAAGAGCACGGCCGGCGCCACTTGCGCCAGCAGCCACGCGCGCGCCTTCAACGGCGAGCGGCCCAGCAGGCAGCTCACCAGCACGAAGGCGTTCAGCAGCGCAAAGATGAAGGTGCTCCAGTAGTGCAGGTAGAGTGCCACTGGCAGCACCACGGACCAGCACACGAGCACACGGGTGCTGGGCGACTGCACTGCGCGCAGCGCCAGGTACACCGCGGCGAGGCAGAGCAGCGCGGCCGGCGCGTACATGCGCTCCTCCTGCGCGTACCACACCTGCTCGGCGCTGAGAGCCCACAGCAACCCCGCCAGCACGCCCACCCACGGCCCACGCCAGGGGGCACGCCGCCAGCCGACGCCGAAGCCAGGCGGGAAGAGGCGGCGGCACAGTGCGAACAGCAGCGGCACCGCCACCGCGCTGCTCACCACGCTGGGCAGGCGCAGCGCAAACTCGCTGCTCCCCGCCAAGTGGTACCACACCCGCAACAGCGAATAGAACAGCGGCGGATGCGGCTCGACGGTGAGCGCCGTGTGCACGATGGCCCCAAACCCGGCGTAGGCTGAGCCGATGCCGAAGGCTTCGTCCCAGTCCAGCCCCTGCGCGCCGAGGTGGTAGAGGCGCAAGCCAGTCGCCAGAAGAGCGACCAGCAGCAGCGCCAGCTCGGCCGGAGCCAGCACCCGCACCCTGGTTTTCGCGCGCACCTGCTCCATGCTATCCGGCCTCCGCCCATTGTGCGTGGGGAGCACGGGAGCTGCTCCTGCGGGCACTGCCCACGCGCGGATGACCGAGGGTTGCTGCACCGAGCGGCCTGCTCGCTCGCCCCGAGGCCCGGAGGGCTGCCGTCGGAACCTCCAG
The DNA here is from genome assembly GCA_050695655.1 of Chloroflexota bacterium. GTDB lineage: Bacteria > Chloroflexota > JAJPGV01 > JAJPGV01 > JAJPGV01 > DATKQD01. The sequence continues at coordinate 8,611 of JBOGTU010000206.1, forward strand.
GTTCTTGCTAAGATCGGGGCGTGACGCTAGAAGAGCATCTGGCAGTGCCGTATGTTCTGGCTGTAGAAGCAGTCCAGCAATCCGATGGGGAGTGGGTGCGGCGGGCCTGGCACCCCGAGCTGCCAGGTTGCGTGGTGGAGGCGGACTCTATCATCGAGGCGATCGATAAGCTCGACGAAGAGCGCGTCCGCTACATCGTCACGCGCCTGGAGCGCGGCGACCCCATACCCGTCAACCGGCCACCGCTGTTGGGCGGCACGCCCATCAGCAAGGAGCGCCTGGGCTTCGCCAAGTGGCTGGTGGACAACAAGCGCTTGGGCGAGCAATAACCGGCGGCTCCTTCTGGCATTCCCACACGCGCACGGCATCGCTCTTGCGGCGAGTCGTGGTTCGCGCGGTGCGCGCGGTTCGATATCAGTCCGCTCGCGCTGACTGATCCCAAACGGTGGTGACGTGGTGACGCTGATATGGAAGCCTTGATTTTGGCCGCGGGCTATGCCACGCGGCTGGGTGCTCTCACGCGGGATCGCGCCAAGCCGTTGCTGCCTGTTGGCCCCAAGCCGCTCATCGACTACATCTACGACCAGCTGGCCGCCATGCCGGAGGTGCGGCGGGTCACTGTCGTGGCCAACCACCGTTTCGCGGGGCAGTTTGTGGATTGGGCCGCGAGTCACGCTGGCGCGAAAACCCTTCAGATCGTGGACGACGGCACGACCGACGACGGCAACAAGCTGGGTGCCATCGGCGACATTCGAATGGTGCTCCAGCGGCAGCAGATCGATGACGACCTGCTGATCGCGGCGGGCGACAACCTCTTCGACTGCCGGCTGCAAGGCCTGGTGGACTTCTTCCACCGCCGCGGCACCTGTGTGGGGCTGTACGACACCGGGAACCCCAATATCATGACCCAGTACGCCGTGGTGGAGCTGGACGAGAGGGATCGCGTGGTCGGGTTCCATGAGAAGCCTGCCCAGCCGGCCAGCACCCTGGCCGCCACAGCCCTGTACGTCCTTTCGCGCCAGCACGTGGCCCTGGTGGAGCAGTACCGGCAGGCCGGTGGAAACATGGATGCGCCCGGGTACTACATCGAGTGGTTGTACCAGCGAGTGCCGCTCTACGGCTACGTCCTGCCGGGGGAGTGGCGCGACATCGGGAATCTGGAGCAGTATCGCCAGGCTCAGCTTGCCTACGGCGGCGGCGGGGAAGTAACCAACCGAGCTGGCTAGAAGTCTTGGCTCCGCCCAGCTAGCCCTCCGCGGTGCCGCCCCGCTTCTGCAGCTCGGTCGCCATGCAGCGATTCATCACTACCTTCAGGCCCGCCTTGCGCGCACGCTCACCCGCTTCGACATTCCATACGCCCAGCTGCAGCCACACCGCCCGTGCGCCAATGCAGATCGCCTGATCCACAATCTCCGGAACGAACTCGGACTTGCGGAACACGTCCACCACATCCACGCCGCCCGGTACGCTGGCCAGGTCGGGATAGCAGCGCTCGCCCAAAATCTCCTGCTCCTTCGGGTTGACCGGAATGATCCGGTACCCCTCTTCCTGCAGGTAACGCGCCACCCCATGGCTGGGGCGGAAGCGGTCATTCGAGAGCCCCACCACCGCCACTGTGTGCGAACCGGTCAGAATCTCGCTCAGGTCATCGTCGTGCCAGGACAGTTCCATCACTTCGATTGTAAGCACGTGCAACCGCGAGAGCGCTTGAACACGCGGCGCCGGACGTATACTTGATGCTTGAAATTCAGGGCTCCCAGGGGCACCCAGGATGTGCTGCCGAGCGAGCAGCCCGTCTGGGCAGCCGTGCGTGAAGCGGCCGCCGCCGTCGCCAGCACCTACGGCTACGCCCGTATCGACACACCCATGTTCGAGGACACCGGTGTGTACCAGCGTGGTGTAGGCGAGGGCACGGACATTGTCGAGAAGGAGATGTACACCTTCCAGGACAAGGGTGGGGCCAGCCTCACCCTGCGACCCGAGGGCACGGCGGGCGTCGTGCGCGCCTACATCGAGCACGGGCTCTTCAAAGCGCCCCGCCCGCAGAAGCTCTACTACCTGGCGCCGAACTTTCGCTACGAGCGCCCGCAGGCCGGCCGTTACCGGCAGCACCACCAGTTTGGCGTTGAGGTGTTTGGTGAGGCCGATGCCTCGCTCGATGCCGAGGTGATCGAAGTGCTGTGGGGCTTCCTCAGCCAGCTTGGCCTGCGCGGCCTGTCGCTGCAGATCAACAGCATCGGCGACGCCGTCTGCCGGCCGGCCTACATCACTTGCCTGAAGGATTACTATGCCCAGCACCTGCACGAGGTGTGTGACGACGATCGGGTGCGCTTCGCCAAGAACCCGCTGCGCCTGCTGGATTGCAAAGTGCCAAGCTGCCAGCCCATTGCCGACCAGGCCCCCCACACCGCCGATCACCTGTGCGATGCTTGCGCCCAGCACTTCGCCGCGCTGCGCCACAGCCTGGACGTGCGCGGCCTGGACTACGCCGTGAACTTTCGCCTGGTGCGCGGGTTCGACTACTACACGCGCACAGCCTTTGAGATCTGGCCCGCCCAGGCCGGCGGGACTGCCACGTTGGGTGGTGGTGGCCGTTACGATGGCCTGGTGGAGGAGCTGGGTGGCCCAGCCACGCCTGCCGTGGGCTTTGGTACCGGCATCGAGCGTATCGTGGCCCTCTACAAGCAGGCGCACGGCGAAGTCGAAGCAAGCCGCCTGGACGTGTACGTCGTGGCCGTAACCGGCGAGCAGCGCGACGACGCCCTGCGTGTGGCCACGAGGCTGCGGAGCGCGGGCCTGCGCGTGGCGCACGACTATGGCGGGCGCGGTCTGGGAGCACAGTTCAAGGCGGCCGATGCCACGGGCGCACCGCTGGCCGTCGTGCTGGGGCCCGATGAGCTGGCGTTGGGCCAGGCGACAGTGCGCGATCTCGCCGGGCGGAGGCAAGAGAAGCAGGCGGTGGTACCGCTGGATCATCTGGAAGCGGAGCTGCTGGCCCGGCTGGGCGCACAGTCTGTGGCAGCAAGCACCTCCGCGGCATGATCGCCGTCGTCGATTACGGGGCGGGCAACTTGCGCTCCGTGGTCCGAGCGCTGGAGCACGCTGGCGCCACGGCCGAAGTGACCAGCGATCCTGCCCGCCTGGCCGGCGCGGCTGGCATGGTGCTGCCGGGCGTGGGCGCGGCCGCGGCCACCATGCAGGGGCTGCGGGAGCGGGACCTGGTGGACCCTGTGCGCCAGTTCATCGATTCCGGCCGGCCCTTCCTGGGCGTGTGCATGGGCTTCCAAACCCTGCTCACCTTCAGCGAAGAGGGCGGCCATCAGGAGTGCCTGAACATCATCCCCGGCGCCGTGCGCAAGCTGCCGGCTGGCCTCAAGGTGCCGCAAATGGGCTGGAACAGCGTGAGCTGGCAGCGCGACCACCCGCTGCTGCGGGACATCCCCAATGGCTCCTACTTCTACTTCGTGCACTCGTTTTACGCCGAGCCGGAAGCGAACGACGCCGTCGTGGCCACCGTCGAATACGGGCGGCGCTTCCCGGCTATCCTGGCACTCGGCAACGTGTTCGCAACGCAGTTCCACCCGGAGAAGAGCGGGGCGCGGGGCCTGCTGATGTACCGAAACTTCGCGGCTCAGTGTTCGTAATTCCCGCGATCGACCTGCTGGCTGGCAGCTGCGTGCGGCTGCACCAGGGCCGCTTCGACCAAGTGACGCGCTACTCGGATGATCCAGTGGCCATGGCCCGGCACTGGCAAGACATTGGGGCGGACTGGCTGCACGTGGTGGACCTGGACGGCGCGCGCGCCGGGGAGCCGCGCCAGTTGGAGCTGGTGGAGCGCATCCACCAGGCAGTAGGTGCCACGCTCGAGCTGGGCGGCGGCCTGCGCTCCATGGCCGCCGTGGACGCAGCCCTACGCGTGGCCGATCGCGCCGTGCTGGGCACTGCCGCGATCAAGGATCCAGAGCTGGTTCGTCAGGCAGCAGCGGCCTATGGCAACCGCGTCGTGGTGGCCATCGACGCTCGCGATGGCCTGGTCGCCACCGATGGCTGGGAGGCCGCCAGCACGGAGACCGCGGTGGACGTTGCTGGCCGTGTGCGGGATATGGG
>JBOGTU010000207.1:0-9771 GCA_050695655.1 Chloroflexota bacterium
ATCCCCTACGGCCCCCTATAGTCCCCCCAACCAATCAGCCTGCCTTGCCGTCACCGACCGCCAGATTTCTCTCATTTCAGACAACAGGATCAAACATTCTGGAAAACGACAAACAGGCTACACATTCGGCGTCAGACGGCCTCTTCACGCCAGACCGACTGCCAGGACGACGAATCTCTCCGGCGTTGGCCTCGTGCTGTTGTCGATCACATGCCCGTCGACCCGGCAACCCTGCCCGATTTCACCTAGCTCAGCAACTTCTCCGAGCCATTTCGGAACCCGGGCAGACGGTTCCCGACATGTCCGTTTTGGCCGTGGTTATGTCTAGTTGCGGAGGCCATTCAGATGGTTGTTATGGTCAACCAAAAGGGCCATTTGCTGCCTTGTCCCTTTAGAGCCGTTTTTGGGGTTAAAAAGCGCACTTGCACTTGACAGAACACTTTTATAGCGACTTAACGTCAACAAGTGCCTGAATTTCACGCTCAGCGCTCGGTCACTACCCTTGGATCACTTGCAATATCTGCATGATTGCTTATGGGCTGTTTTTAGCACAACGCCGCCTCTTGCTATTTAGTGCCTTGGGGGGCCTTTGAAGGTTCCTTCTGGGGCGCTGTTGGATCACCTCGTGGCCCCTGTGGGAACGCTGGTAGGACCGCTTGATTGAGCCGTGCGAATCAACACCACGCACACGGGTGCAGCGTGCCGCGGGGGCTTGTCAGGGCCGTCTCGGTGGGCAGGTGCTGCGACGGCTCTTGTGTCTTCATGGCGCAGTGGAGCGGCGCGTGCCGCGGCCTGGACAGTCAGGACGGCTGGCGATGGCGCCTGGCCATGCGTCGTGCCGTCGAACGCTTACGGACGGTCTGGCTTTCGTCTGGTGCCGGCCCAGCCGGCCGACGTCTCCCGCGGCGCGGACGATGTGCTGGCCTAGGAGGCTGGTGCCAAACGTGGAGTTGTTACGACCGACTCGCGTGAAAGGAGCGTAGTGAAGAGGCGGGATCAGCCGGCAGGGGTGAGTCGGTGGCACGCGCCCAGCCGGGACACGTAAGAGGCGAAGCCAGGCCGGGGGTAATCGCGGGTGGGCTCCTCGGCAGGCGTGCTCAGGCACGTTGCAGCACCCATACTCCGCTGGCGCGGGTCAGCCCGAGTACGGCAAGGCGAGCCAGGTTCGTGGCCGTGACGAGCAAAGCAAAGTCAGCCATCACCTTGGGTTGGCCGCGCACACGAGCCCGTCGGCCACCATGACGGCGACGCATCAGGTGCGCCAGCTTGCGTTCGACCTTCGGACGAACCGCCCGGTAATCGGCTCGCCAGGCCGGGTCAGCTTGCTCAGCTCGAGCCGTGCTGAGGTGGGCTTCATGCGGGCCGACCTGGACGGTGCGCCCGCTGGCGGAGGTGGTGCACTGCTCGGCCAACTGGCAGCCGGTGCAGAGGCTCCCGAATTGGGCGATCGACCCTTCGCTCAGTGGCGTCAGCGATACCGTGTGGTGAGCAGGGCAGGTCACACAGCCCGCCTCCAGGTCAATGCTGAAGTTGGCCTTGCTGAAGCGGCCCGCCGGGGCTGCCGGGGGCTGGACCTTGCAGCGGTTCACCGCCTTGGCTGCATCCAGCACCTGCAGGACCTCCCCGGCGCCATAGGCCGCGTCGCCATAGACCGTCAACGGCTCTTCCAGCGGCCCCTGCTCGCCCGCCACCTGCGTGGGCGGGTCCACTGCGTCCTGGCAGCCCGGAACACCGGCCTCACCAGCCGGCAACGGGGTGTCCGTGCCAGGGCTGAGCTCCCTGACCAGCAGTGTGACCACCGCGGCGGCGTCCCCGCTGTTGCCAGCGGTCACCGTGCTGGCGGTGATGAACTCGGAGTCAGGGTCGATGGCGATGTGGCCCTTGTAGCCATCAAAATGGCGCGCCGCGGTCTTGTGGCCGTGACGCGCCTGTGGGTCGACCGTGGAGATGATGCGGTCTGTGGCTACCCGGCGGGCGATCCGGAAGACGCCGTCTTGGCCGGCCTCCAGGTCTTGCCCGACGATTGAGGCCAACAGCCGCGCCGCCTGGCTCAGGTTCGCGGGCACCTGGCGGCCGTCCAGGGCCAACAGCAGCGCCTGCGCGTCCGTGGCCAGGGCGTCCACCAGCGCCTCCCGCGCCGCCCGGTCGTCATAGTCGCACGCCGGCTTGCCGGCACTGGCGTAGTCATCGTCGCGGCGCAGCAGCCCACGCAGCTCGGCCGTCAGCTCACCCGCCACCGCCAGCAGCCCACGGATCGCCGAGCGCACCAGCGTCACGGTGTCCATGGTGGCCACGGCGTCGTAGATGGGCGTCGAGTCCAGCACCCGCTTGTGCCCCACCACGCCGGCTCGCCGGCCCACCTCCAGGACGACATCGAAGATGCGGCTGGGCGTCTCGGACCGAGCCAGCCGCGCGCGCATGTCCACCAGCACGGTGTGCACGAACGCTGGAAAACCCAAGTCGAGTCCCCCAGCGGCGTACTTCCAACGGCTGTCGAAGGTGAAACGCTCCACCGCTTCCCGGTCACTCAGGCCTTCCAGACGCTGCAGCACCATGACCACGGCCACGACCATGGGTGGCACGGAGTGACGGCCGATGTCGGTGAACAGATCGGCAAACAGCGTGTCGGGAAACAGGGTGAAGCACTCCCGATGGAGCAGGGCGTAGATGGAGTTGGGGGCCATCAGCGGCTCGCAGAAGGTAGTGCTGTTGGGGCGAAAGAAGTCAGGTTGTCGCGGCGTCCGGCCCAGGCTCATGACGACGCGCGCTCACCCGCCAAGCGCGAAGCAATCATGCCTCACTATACCATATACGACCATGATCCCATGATCATTGATCTGGGTCGCAAAAAACACCAGCTACCTAGAGCGATCGGGCGCGGCTGGTGGGTGCTCTGGATGGTGAACGCCCTGAAAGCGCTGTCGTTCGCGGCGTTCTCCTGGTTGGTCATTGGCCTGGACGATCGGGGGTGATCCTGACATTGGGCCGTCAACGGTGGTCGATTCGTGCAGCTGCCCTGCGGCCAGGGTGCCCGTGCTGTCTGCCGATGCCGTTTCCCTCGCCGTGCGTAACGCCGGCGAACCCTTCCTCGTTTGTTCGAGCGACTACCTCAGCGTTCAGGTTGGCCAGATGGTCTGGCTTGACGATGAGTTCTCGTCCGTCGTTCAGGTGTGGCGGGGCCTGCCGAGCGCCGAACACCAGCCTGTCTTTGAAGGTGCTCGCGGCCCAGGTACGGGCCGCTGCACGGAGAGAAGCCCGCTGCATGACAGCCTGCTTTGCGCATCCCTGGAGGTGATGACGATGGGTGATGTCGTGCGTCGCATCGCGCTGTGACGCGAAAGGCGCTGGTCGTGAACTGCAGCGCCCCCAAACGGGCGACCGGCGGCATCCAGTGGGAGCCAGAGGGTCGCAAGCCACGCGGCTGGACGTACAACCTGGGAGCAGCGAAGCTGGCCAACTGGCTGCGCGACGAAGGCTGGGATGTCGCTGAAGCCGCCGGCGACGTCGGACTGCTGGCCTACGGGTATGACCTGGTGGCACTCAGTGTCATCTTCAGCTGGCATGCGCCCCTGGCGCGCGATATCGCGCTGCGCGTGAAGGCCAACTCCGAGGTGTGGGCCGGCGGCCCCGGTCTCTTCGCCCTGGGACCGTGGTGGACCCGGGAGACCGGGCTACAGGCGCAGCGTGGTCTTGACGATCGCTTCGAACGGCAACCCGGCCAGTATAAAATGGTGTTTGCCTCACGCGGCTGCCCGGTCGGGTGCTGGTGGTGCATCGTCCCCCAGCTCGAAGGTCGGGAGTTCACGCTGAACTGGGACTTCCGCCCTGCTGCGACTCTCGGCGACAACAACCTGTCCGCGTTGGCACTGGAATTCCAGCGCCACATCGTGCGTCGCTACCAGGACAGTGGACAGCCGCTCATCGATGCGAACAGCGGTTTCGAGCCGTCGTTTCTGACCGAGGAAGTGTTCGATATCTGGGAGCCGCTGCTGTCCAGGACCGGGGCGCCCTGGCGCTTCGCGTTCGATGAAGAGCGCGAGCGGGAGGCTGTGCTCCGCGTCATCCGCATGCTGCGCCGCCGCGGCGTGTCCAGCCGCCGGATCCGCTGCTACACCCTGCTCGGAAACGAGCCCATCGAGCAGTGCCTTGATCGGGTCTGGACCGTCATCGCCGAAGGTGGCGAACCGTTCGCCGCCTACATTCGGCAATTGAACGAACTTGGCGGCCCCCTCAAGCCACGGCACGATTGGACAGAGCGGCTGGCGATCGACGCGCAGCGCTACATCAACCGCTTCGTCTGGCGCAGGACCCCGATCACGGCCTACCGGCCGCGGCGGGACGGTACCCCTGCCTTTGCCTTTCTGGCAGGGACGCGATTCGCCCACCTGCCAGTGCAGCGCAGGTCAAACCTTCATGCCGTCCGGGGGAGGCTCGATGGCTTGAGAATGCGTGCCGATGAAGCATGTTAACAAGTGGCCGACGCCGCCTTGAGTCGTTGGGGGCCACCCGGTGCCGAACGTGACCATGCCCGGCGTGGGTCGCGAAAAGGCGCGCGCCTGCTCTTGGGATGAGAGCGGTGACGTCAGTGGGATCCAAATCCTTGGGTGGTCGACGCGGGCGTTGCGGACCGCTGCACGTTGAAATTCACGTGGTTGACGAGTCTGCTCGCAAGGGCATCGGTGCACATCTGCTCGATGACACGCGGCCAGAGGTCAGGCCGCCGTGCCCGTTTGCCGTCGCGCTCAAAACCGTGCCAGGACGATCAACGCGCAGCCAAGGGCTGGAGGCATCCTGGCGGGCGTTAGTCAACCCGGCGGGCACCAGTTCCACTGCCCACGCCGCCACGGCACACCTGGCGTCCACTGGCTCGAGCGTGGCGACCACAGCCGCCACGTACGCTGCTCGTGCACCCGGATCCCGCGGGAGAGTCTTCATGTCAGCAACCACATTTTGGAAGGAAGCCGTCTGACGCCAACGGTCGTTGATGTCCTCGAAGGGCGCCACAGCCTCCCCGGGGCAGATAGCCCACCTCGATGCCTAACTGCATGGCCATGGGGCCAGCCTCCGAAGGCCGCCGTCCTGGCTCGTCTGGGCCCCGCAGAAGGTGAACCGCGCCTGCCCGCGGAACCAGGCAAGAGGAAAATCGTCCGTTCCGCCCATGGCCAGTGGGCTGTGAAAGAGCTGTTTGGACTTGACCGTGCCTACCCGTAGCGGAATGCTTCTGCAGCCACTGTTCCCGCTCGGTCTCTCGATTTCAGCAGCACCCACAGCGACGCTCGTCGTGGGAGTTAACCCGCGGGTTAACCCCAGCAACGGCACGCATCAGCCGACAGGCACTGGTCTGCAATGCCGCGCAAGAACGGACCCAGCCCGGAACCGGCATGGGCGATGAGGCGCTGCACATACTCATCAGCCAATGCCGCGGCGCTTTCGGCTTCGGCGTCAGCGTAGTCCAGCAGCAATCGCCGCTGTCGAGGGGTCACCAGGGTAGCCGCCAGATCGGCGTAGGCCCGCCCACATACCGCTCCCACCTGCTCGACGCGAGCATCCGCAGCTGACACGCGAAGCGGCAAGCCCACCGTTCCGTCCACCGCAGACCGTATAGCAGATTCCCGACGCGACTCCGCCCAGGCGCCATCGGAAGGCTGTCGAGGAACGGCCGATGACACGCCGGTGTCCATTGGCGCTCTGTACCCCGAGCAGCCGCACGGTTCTACCAGCAGTTGTGCGGTGTCCTCTTCGTATCCGATCTCCAGTTGGTCCATGTGATCTCACCCTCCCATGTGCTCAGTGGCCCGATCAGCACCGGGTCCTGCCCATACCATGTGTGGAGGAAGGCGGTTTTTCAAGTGACCAGCCGAAAGAGCGGGCACCCATGACCACCATGATGTGCAGGCCCACTTCACGAATGGGCGGCGTTCCTCGCCGGCCATAATACTCAGCCCGGTCTCAAGGGGATATGCATAAAATATGTGTACTGCGTACACCGGACGGACGCTCAAAAGCGCTGACCGGGTCACTTCCGCCCGTCGATGACACAGCTGGCAGCCGCGTCGGAGGTGGAAATCCACTCGATCGTCGGGTTAACGGCCACTCAGTGTCTCCAGACTGAACGCACGATCCAATCCTCCATGACACGACCCCTGCGCCGGATACGTTCTCATTTCTCATAAGAGTTCCGCTCTCGGCGCGCGCTGACGGAAGGCGCTGAGCCGCGCCCGCAGATCCCGCGTCGGCTTGGCTGGCAGATCCCAGAGCAGCACCTCCACCAGCTCGGCTTTACTCGAGCGGACGCCCTCTTTTCTGAATTCATGGACCAGGTCGGCGAGCCGTTCGTCCAACGATCGCCGCACGCGAACGGCCAAGTTCGCCAGTGGCTCGTTGGGGTAGGTGACCGGCCGGTCCTCAGCCTCCAGCTGATCATGGGCGACGGGAGCATTTGCTCGACGATGCCGCGCCACGTCCTCGACGTCACTCCCCGGCTCCCCGAGCGCGGCGGCAGCGCCACCACCAGCCGCGACCGAACGCTCCTTCTTTGGCTCGGGACTAGCAACAGGCTCAGGCCGATCGGCACTCGCAGTCTCACGCGGCTTCCGTGGCGGTGGCACGGTGCGTGTCCTGCGCTCCAGTCGCCCGCGCAGATCGGCCAGCCCGCTCGGCTCCTCAGCCACAGTGCTGCTCCACGAACGCCGCGAGGCGGCAAAACTCCTCAGCCGCCTTCCGCACCTGCGCGCCCGGATTGGGCTGGAGCGTCACGGCTGCACGCCGGAGACGCCGGCGCAGCCAGCGATGCTCGGACACGACGGGCGCCACCGGCCGTCCACCGGCAAGTACCGCCAGGCGTTCGACGTAGCGCCGCGGCGGCAGTGGCGGCACCAGGTTGGGGGCCAGGAGCACGGTGTAGTGTCCCAAGTCCGCCAGCATCCCGTCCAGGGCATCCATCTCCCGAGCTGCCAGGACGACCGGCACGATCACCGCGTCCGCCCCTTGCATCGCCCCATCGGTGAGCGGATTGGCGCCCGGGTGGGTGTCGACCACCACGTAGGGCGTCGCCCACCGTTCCGCCCAACTCGCCAGGGCATCTGCCACCAAGTCGGAAGGAATGGCGCTCGAGGCGAGATCCGGATGCGCCGGCACCAGCGCCGGCTGATGCGGACGAACGCGTGGTTGCGGCACCCGGCCCGACTCCAGCGCGTCCAGCAGTGGCGCGCGGCGATGGGCGGCGGGGTCATAACCCCACATCCTGGTCGCCCCACCGCTGTCCCAGTCGAGGTCCAGCAACACACCATGCAAGGCGGCCGCGAGCTCATAGGCGATCGTGGTCTTCCCGACGCCGCCCTTGGCCGCCGCGATGGTGATGATCTTAGCCATGCTCGCCAGCAGTCTTGCATCCATGCATGCATGCTGTCAAGAGAGCATGCATGCGTAGTTTTATGTATTCGAGAGCGCAAACTAGCTGGTGGTCGAAGCGCGCCTCAAAGGCAGCGGTCCGCACTGGGCACGCTCGAACGTTGACTCGCTGCTGAGTCTGTCCACCAACCTTCGCAGCCATCGCTGGAACGACATGTGGGCCAGCGTTGTGGCGACCCGGCACGCCGCCATCGTGGCTAGCCAAACAACCACTCCCAGCGACAGAGCCGCCGAGGCCGACGACCCAGCAAGTCGCATCGCCGCCCGCGCTACTACCTGTCCTAAATTCTCACCCTCCCGCAACTCCTAAGTTCGTCAATGGCCGCCCTGCTGCAGACCATCCCTGCCGGCATTCCCCAATTGGTCGAACCCAACGCCTGCTCCATTTGCAAAAATGTGAATCGCACCCTTCGGAGCAAGCGTTTGTGGCACTGGCCGCTTGTTGTCGGCGACACGTTCCCTGAACACCGTAGTGTCGGCGCAATGCACCCCGACCCTTACGTGGAATCCGAGAACACGATGAGAGGACGCGAGAATGGTTTTATGCAGCAGCGAAATAATGACTGCGATCAGGACGTTCCGGAACATTGTAAGCACGCCAGCTATTTGTCTCGTGCAGTTACCAGCGACCGCTTGTTCGCGAGGGAGCGCATTCACTGGTGCCTCGGGGCGTAGATGCCGTTCGGGATTGCGGAGCGGCAGGGTTGACCGCAGATAGACCAAGTTGCTGCCGCGCGGGGCTTTCGGTCGGCTGACCACTATTACGCCGACACCTTGCTGAGCTGCCGTTCTCGGTCGACCAGGCGCTCGATAATGTCGGCCACCATGTCGGCGGCCAGCTCACGAACTGAGCTGTTCACCGACTGCCTGGAGAGCTGCAGTTGACGACCAATTTCAGCGTCCGAGCAGTCGGCGAGCACCCCGGTCAAATAGCCGTGAACCCGGCGGCCGTCGATGTCGGTTGCGTTGTGGGTGTGCTCAATAGCAACCTTCATCGCGCGATGCAGCAAATCACGCACGCGGCGGCCGGCGTCGTAGCGGTCCTGGGCTGGAAACACGCGCCTCAAAGACGACTTCGCCAACAGCAACGGATGGTCATGAACTCGCAGAACCGCCCGCACATCGTTCGCAGTGATCGACTTCACACGGCCAGGCTATGCCCGCTGTAGCGCCAGTGGGTGCCACGAACGGGTATTGCCATCGCAACTTTTGATTCGCAGGGTAGCGTCGGGATGCGGCGCTCGGGCGGCCGCTGCACCCTGCGGTCTTGGTCGGGCGGGGCCAGCGACTATTTTTACAGGAGGCGGGCTCTCACCTACCAGCCCCGAGTGCTGGGACCGTTCGGCCGCGGCTGGTGCTCCCCGAGCGGCGCGACGAAGTAGTCGGTAGTAGTGGTGGTGCGCTCGCGTGTTGCCCCGGCTACCGTGCTATATCCCAACTGCAGCGCCTGCTCAGGGGCTTGATGCCTGAGACATGATGCTCCCCGGCCCAACTTGCCGGTCGAATTCAGAGCATCAGTTGGGTTGGAGCCACGAATTAGAAAGTGGCCCAACCAAACGACCCTGCTACGGGGCTTCTGTAGAAACGTCAGGAGACGATGGCATGGGCACTGCATCTGACATGGTCACTGTTTCCGCCCTTCAGCGTCGCGGCTGGACGCGAACAGCTATCACGCGCTTCCTTGGCCGCCCTGTGGCGACGCGACTCAACCCCGTGTACCACAGCGCACCTCCGGTAGGCATGTAGACTCGGCCCGTGTTCAAAATGTCGAGGCGATTAATAACCAGTGGCAGGCTTGGCAGGCCGGATCGGCGGAGCGCCAGACCGTCGCGGCCGCGACGGCTCAACGGCGGCGCGCGCAGACGCTCGACATGGTTCGCACGATGGACATTCACCGATCGCCTCCGGGGCCTCACAGCGCCTGCCGTGGCGGGCGGCCTGCAGCCCGCCGGATTCAAAAAACGGCCGAGGCGGCCATTCTCAGCCTGAAATCAATACTCTCGCCAGCGAGCTTGCACGTTCCTCGAGTGTGGTGATCTCCATGATCTTCTGAGGTCGTGCTCAATGATGATCAGACTATCAGTGTTCCTGAGTGCTCTGAGGCCATATCCATAACCAGAGAACCGTGATGGCAGACCAGTGTCTTTGTTCTCCTCCGCCGAACCTACCGCTGCCCGGCGTTTTCAGGGTGGACCAGGCACCCGTTGAGTGCTAAGGTGTGTCACGGGCTGTCAAGCGAAAACCCTAACTGCTTGCCGATTTTGTGCGGACGAAGCAGTCGGGGTTTTGGGGGGTGAAAACGCCCAGGTTGAGCGTGGGTGCCCCCGGCGTGACTCGAACACGCGGCCCACTGCTTAGAAG
>JBOGTU010000208.1:0-5910 GCA_050695655.1 Chloroflexota bacterium
GGCCAGAAGACGCTCGTCCTCAAGGAGATCTGGTTCCGGCCCAATGTTGACGAGCACGATCGTCTATTCAAAACCAAACTGATCCAGAAGTTCCTCACCGAAGGCGACAAGGTCAAGGTCACCGTGCGCTTCCGCGGCCGCGAGCTGGCCCATCCCGAGACTGCTCGCATTCTGCTGACCACGGTGGGCGAAGACCTGAAGCCGTACGCCAGCGTCGAGCGCCTGCCGCTCATGGATGGCAAGTCGATGACCATGATCGTGGCGCCGCTCAAGGCCCTGGTGAAAGCGGAAGGCGCCCTGCTTGTTGCAGAGGCACCCTCCCAAGCAGACAAGCCCGCGGCGGCCGCCCCGCCTCCAGCAGCCCGACCAACCGCCGCGACCGTGCAAGCGGCACGGCCGGCCCCCGCGGCAGTGCCCACCGGCCAGGTCATCAAGCAGCCGGTACGGCCCCCAGAACCCCGACCGGTCCAGGTGGGCTGAGGCGGAGAGAGCCTTCTATCCCGCCGGCTCTATGCTGCCGGCGACCAGCCAATGGTCGCCGGCAGTTTGTGTTCAGGGCACGCGATCCAGCGGGCGCTCCAGCCGAATCTCTGGCGTATACAGCTTGCGCAGCACGGCCACCAGCACGCCCGCGACCGGCACCGCGAAGACGGCACCCCAGATGCCGGCCAGCTCCACCCCCACCAGAATGGAAAACATCACCACCAGCGGGTGCAGGCCTACGGCATGCCCGGTGATGCGGGGGCCAATGATGTTGCTTTCCACCTGCTGGATGATGATGAATACGATCAGAATGGCCACCACCCGCAGCAGCGGCCCCTGAAGCAGAGCCAGACCAACTGCCGGAATGGCACTGAGCACGGGCCCAAAGAAGGGGATGAGCTCAAAAATCCCCGCCAGCGTACCGACTACCACTGCGTACTGCAGCCCTACCACGGCGGAGCCCGCCCCCGCCAGCACACCTACCATGAGCGCCACCAGCAACTGGCCGCGCAGGTAACCACCCAGCACACGGCCGGCCGTATCTTCCAGGAATTCCAGCTTGGCCAGGTGAGCCCTGGGGGTGACGTTCAGCAGCTTGCGCCGCAGCGCGTGCCCCTCGTTCAGGAAGTAGAAGCCAATGACGAGTACCAGCACCACGTTCACCAGCGCTGTGGACACGCCCTTGGCAATGCCCAGCACGCCGCCCAACAGCGTTTTGCCCAGCTCCTGCACACTACTGCCCAGGGATCCTCCCAGCGCCGGCAGGTCGATCGGCAGCCCCAGCCGCGCCAGCAGCACAGCCAGCGGCGAGTGAGGGTTTTCGAACAGCCGCGTCGTATCCGGCAGCCGCTGCAGCGCCTGATTGCCCTGCTCCAGCAACGCCGGAAGCACCAGCGTGCCGATGCCGGCCAGCACCACTCCCAGCAGCAGGTAGCAGATCAGCACGGCCACGGGCCGTGGCAGCCGGGGGCGCTCCAGAAGATCCACCAGCGGCATCAGCGCAAAGGCCAGCAGCCCTGCCAGGAGGAACAGCAGCAGCACATCGCCAATGCGCAGCAGCAACTCGCCTGCCGCCAGCGCCAGTGCCGTGGCGAGGATCACCACCGCGAGCACGACCAGCGTCCGTATCCAGCGCGACTGTGCCATGGGCAGCGCCAATCATACGGGGGACAAGACATCGAAGCCGGGCTGGCCGCCGCATAACGAGGCTGCACCGTTGCCCAGCGCGCGCGCTGGAAGAGTCTTCAGAATGCAGTACCCTTTGTCAGCTCGCCGGATCACTGGACAAGCTGACCCTCCCCTTCGCCCGAGGCGCGGGGAGGGTTTTGGTGCACAGGCAGCCCGTTGCCGAGCTTACGGGGGTTAATAAGGTGCGGCATGTTGATGAGTGACGGGCTCACGAATTCCAGGAGCGACCGCTGAGCGCGGCGATCATCCGGTTTGTCCAGGACCATGGCCTGCTGGCGGTGCTGGTACTGATGACGGCGGAAAGCTGCGCCATTCCCTTCCCCAGCGAGGTCATCATGCCCTTTGCTGGCGCCTTCGCTGCACTGGGTCACCTGAGCCTGGCAGGCGCCATCGTCATCGGCGCCATCGGTAACCTGGCGGGGTCGCTCATCGCCTACGAGCTGGCGGCCATGTTCGGCCGGCCGCTGCTGCTGGGCCCAGGCCGCTGGATTGGCATCCGGCGCTCGCACGTGGAGCTGGCCGATCGCTGGTTCGCTCACTACGGCTTGGGCGCCGTGTTCGTGGGTCGCTTCGTGCCGGCTGTGCGGACGTACATCTCGTTCCCGGCGGGGCTGGCACGCGTGGCGCTGCCAGCCTTCGCCGGCCTCACGTTCCTGGGCACGCTCATCTGGTCCGCCGTGCTCGCGGTAGCCGGCTATGAGGTGGGCGCCAATTACACGCGCATCGCCGGCCCCATCGAAAAGGCGGCGATTGTGTTCGCGGTCTTGTTGGTGATCACGCTCATCGCCTGGCTCATCCGCGGCCGAATCAGCGAGGCCAAAGCCTAGACTCTGCGACGGTTCTGGGGCGATGCTCAGAAATGGAGTGCCCCCCGAGCAGGGGAAGGGAAAGCCTCAATGGCTGGATAACCTCGCTGCCGCCGTCCTGTTGCCATTCAGCTCCCGCGTTCCTCATGGGGCGACGGTGCATCGGCTGCCATGCCTCTCCCGACTGGGAGGGGCATGGTGAGGGCGTTCCACGGCGAACGTTGAAGTTGCGGATGGTGGGTGTTTACTGTCGATAGCGGGTCCGGCCCTCACCTTCGCCTTGTATGTTGAAGGGGACGTGGCCGCCGGGGTAGTCGGCGGACCGGCCGCTCGGCCGCGCATGGTGCCACTGTCGCGGTTCAGTGGTGCCGCGCCGGCCAGAGCACTGACCTGCTGTCGAGTGCTGGGCGCATGCTGTGGACCCCTGTCACTTGACCTCTGGCGACCGTGAACGGGAGCCGTTCGCCCTCACCTCGCCCCTCCCAGCCGGGAGAGGAACAGATTTGATCCCGCGGCGCCGAGCAGGCTAGCTGGCGGCAGCGGGTTCGTAGACGCTGACGCGCTTCTGGTCCCGGCTGTAGTTCTCGAACTTCACCTTGCCAGGACTCAGCGCGAACAGTGTGTGGTCGCGCCCCAGGCCCACATTGTTGCCGGGCTTGATGCGTGTGCCACGCTGGCGCACAATGATGGTGCCGGCCAGCACAGCCTGGCCGTCGTAACGTTTGACGCCGAGCATCTTGGGCTTGCTGTCGCGGCCGTTCTTGGAGCTGCCGCCACCCTTCTTATGAGCCATGTTGCCTGGACCCTCAGACTGTGATGTCGGTGATCGCCAGGCGGGTCAGCGCCTGCCGATGGCCGCGGGTGCGCCGGTAGCGCTTCTTGGGCTTGTACTTGTACACCACGATCTTAGTATCGCGGTCCTGCGCCAGCACTCGTGCGCCTACGCGCGCGCCCGCCACCAGCGGCTGGCCCACGGTGAGCTTGCCTTCGTCGGCCACCATCAGCACATCCGTCAGCTCGATCTCGCTGCCAGGCGCCGCATCGATCTTCTCGATTTCCACGACCTGCCCGGTGGCAACGCGATACTGCTTGCCTCCGGTTTTCACCACTGCGTAACGCACGAAAAGTGATGTTACCACAGGGGCGGCGAGCGTCGTGGTTTGTTGGTTACCGCGGGGACAGCGTGGCAACGAGATCGCGCGAGACGCCGGTGAGCACGGCCTTGCCGCGCAGCGCGGCGACGGTGGCCGAACCGGTGAGGAACATGGCCGTGCGCAGCTCGTCGAGGAAGCGCTCCAGCCACTCTACGGTGGCCCCCGCGCCTTGCTGCGCCGTGAGCAGCAGGGGCCGGGCGACGCCCACCAGGTCCGCGCCCAGGGCCAGCGCGCGAGCCGCGTCCAGCCCACTGCGGATGCCACCACTGCCGATGATTGGCAATCCCGCCGCCGCTGACAGCACAACGGACACGGCCGTGGGGATGCCCCAGCCACTGAACAACTCCCCTAGCGCCGCCTTGTCCAGCCGCTGCGAAATGCGCGCGCGATGCGCTTCCACCATGGCGAAGCTGGTGCCACCCAGGCCGCCCACATCGAGCGCGCGGACGCCAGCCTCCTTCAACTGCATGGCCTGCGGGGCCGCGATGCCAGCGCCCGTTTCTTTGGCGATCACCGGCACTCGCACGGCCGCGGCCAGCTCGCCGATGGCGTGCAGCACGCCGCGGGCGCGAGTATCGCCCTCCGGCTGCACGGTCTCCTGCAGGTAGTTCAGATGCACCGCCAGCGCATCGGCCTGGATGAGCTCGATGGCGGCGCGAATCTGCGGCAGCGTCATGGCCGGTTCGGCGCCCTGGGCAATCAGCTGGGGTGCGCCCACGTTGCCCACAATGAAGGCCGAAGGCGCGTGTTTACGCACTACCGCATAGGAATCCGCCAAGGCGGGGTTGCGCACGTAGGCGCGCTGGCTGCCTACGCCCATGGCCAAGCCCAGCTCCTGGGCAGCTTCGGCCAGCACGGCGTTGATCTCCTCGGCCAGCGCGTGGCCGCCAGTCATGGAGGAGATGAGTACCGGCGCTGCCAGACGGCGGCCCAGGAACTCCACCTCCAGGCTCACGTCGGCCAGATCGATCTCCGGCAGGCAGCTGTGCACCAGCAGCACATCCTCCCAGGAGGCGCGGGTCATGGGCTCCACCTGCTCGCCGGTCACCACGGCGATGTGCTCCGCCTTGCGATCGGTTATCTGCTGGTCCAGAACGCCACCTCCCGCTCGAGATAGTTTCGGATGAAGACCCTGCCGGCGGCAGCCCGCGACTCTGCGTTAAGCGCCACCCCTGGGCCAGTGGATGGCTGCCCCCTGCGCCATGGCCGCCGCCTCGCCCAGCGCCTCGGTGAGGGTGGGGTGTGGGTGAATGGTGGTGCTGATGTCCTCCAACGCCGCTTCCAGGCGAATCCCCAGCGCGCCCTCCATGATGAGCGAGCTGGCCTCGTGGCCGTAGATGTGCACGCCCAGCACTTCGCCGTACTCCGCGTCGGCCACCACCTTCACAAAGCCAGTGGCCTCGCCCAGACACTGGGCCTTGCCGTTGGCGGAGAAGGGGAACTTGCCGATCTTGAGGTTGGGGTGCGTTTCGCGCGCCGTGCGTTCGTTCAAGCCCACAGACGCTATCTCTGGAATGGTGTAAATGCAGGCCGGCACCAGATTCACATCCTGGCTGGGCACGCGGCCGGCGATGATCTCCGCCGCCACCACCCCCTGGGCGAACCCGGCATGGGCCAGCAAGCTGCGCGCGTTCACATCGCCCACGGCGTAGATGCCAGACACATTCGTTTCCATGTGGTCGTTCACCGGCACCCAGCCGCGATTCAGCTGCACGCCGGCCGCCTCCAGCCCCAGGTCCCTGGTGTTGGGGGCGCGACCGGTGGCCACCAGGGTCTTGTCGCTCTCAATCTCTTGTGTGCCATCAGCCGTCTCCACCAGGCAGCGCTGGCCCGATCCGGCAGGCTTGATCTCTTTGAGCTTGGCGTTCACCAGGATGGTTACGCCCAGCTTCTTGAGGTCCGCCACCAGCGCGGCCACGATCTCGTCGTCCTCGGTGGCGATGATGCCCGGCAGCATCTCAATGATCGTGACCTTGGCCCCCAGGTGGGCGAACATGCAGCCGAACTCCACGCCGATGACCCCGCCGCCGATCACGGTCAAACGTTCGGGAACGGCGGCCAGGTCCAGCGCTCCGGTGGAATCGATCACGCCCGGCGTATCCAGGCCTGGCACGGGCGGCGCCGCCGGGCGCGAGCCGGTGGCCACGATGACGACATCCGCGCCGGCCGCCGCGACATCGTCAGGTCCGGCCTCGACCCCAAGCCGCACATCACCCCCGAGCGCGTCGAGACGGCGCCCGAACCAGCCGAGGAGGTCGGTGATCTGGCCACGCGACGGC
>JBOGTU010000209.1:0-35619 GCA_050695655.1 Chloroflexota bacterium
CGCACGCGCCGGTCACGTCGAACTTCCACCCGTGGTACACACAGCGCAGCCCGCACTCCTCGTTACGGCCGAAGAACAGCGAGGCTCCCCGGTGTGGGCAGGCGTTGGCCACCAGCCCAACCTGTCCGTTGGTATCTCGGAAAGCGATCAGTTGCTCGCCGAGCAGCAGCACCCGGAGCGGGTCCCCGTCCGGCCTGAGCTCACTGGACAGCAGCGCCGGCACCCAGTATTCGCGCATGAGCGCCCCCATGGGAGTGCCCGGTCCAACGCGGGCAATCATCTTGTTCTCGTCGCGGTTCAACATGGCGCTTGCTCCTTACCTCGTCTTGTCCAGGGCCTGTTCATATTCGCGGCGGATCGATAGCGCGGGTTCAGCCGGGGGTAAAGCCGGCGAGCATGGGGAGGTTGGCCAAAAAGCCTTCGATGCCGCGGCCGGTAGGGAATATCTTGCCGGGATTGAGCAGGTTGGTGGGATCGAGCGCGTGCTTGATGGCGCGGGAAATCTGCACGGCCAGGGGGCCCTGGTCTTCCTCCAGAAACTCGCGCTTGAGTGTGCCCACGCCGTGCTCGCCGCTGAGGGTTCCTCCCAGGTGCAGGGCGGCGCGAAAGATATCCCGCGCGGCGAGTTCAACGCGGCCCACCTCGTCCGCGTTGCGCAGGTCGAACAGGATGTTGGGGTGCAGGTTGCCATCGCCCGCGTGGCCAAACACCGGAATGGGCAGCTCATGCTCGCGCGCAATGGCGCCGATGGCGGCGATCATGGCTGGGATCTCACTTTTGGGGACCACGATGTCCTCGCCCAGCTTGTTGGGGCGGAGGCGCGCCAGGGCCGGGGAAACGGCACGGCGCGCCTGCCACAGCAGGTTGCGCTCGGCGGCCGAGGCGGCAACGCGCGTTTCCAACGCGCCCTGGCCGCGGCAGATGTCCGCCATGCGCTCCACATCCTGCCGGGCGAGCGTGTCATCCGCGCCGTCCTGCTCCAGCAGCAGCAGCGCCTGCGCCTGGCGCGGCAGGCCCGCGTTCAGGAAGTCCTCCACCACATTGATGGTGGTGCCATCCATCAGCTCCAGCGTGGCTGGCAGGATGCCGCTGCCCATGATCGCGGACACCGAGCGGCTGGCCTGGTTGAGATCGCCAAAGGTAGCGGTGGCCGTAACGCGCACGCGCGGCAGCGGGATGAGCCGCAGAGTGACTTCGGTGACGATGCCCAGCGTCCCTTCCGAGCCCACGAACAGCTGCATCAGCTGATAGCCGGTGGCGTTTTTCGTGAACTTGCCGCCGAGCTTCAACACCTCGCCGCTGGCCAGCACCAGGGTGAGCCCAATGACGTAGTCCTTCGTGACGCCGTACTTCAGGCAGCGCGGGCCGCCCGCGTTCGTGGCCACGTTGCCGCCAATGGTGGACTGGCGCGAACTGGCGGGATCCGGCGGGTAGAACAAGCCCAGCTTCTCCACGGCCTCCTGCAGCTGCAGTGTCACCACACCCGCGCCCGCCGTAACGCAGACGTTGGCCGTATCGATCTCCGCGATGCGGTTCAGCCGCGCCAGGCTGAGTACAATGCCACCCGTTTCGGGGATGGTGCCACCGGCGAGCCCGCTGCTGGCACCCCGCGCGATGATCGGCATACCATGTGCCGCGGCCAGCCGCACCACGGCCGCGACCTGCTCGGTACACGCCGGACTCACGGCAACATCCGGCCGATGCTGCTGGAAGGTGCCATCGTACGAATAGGCGATGATCTCCGATGGCGCATCATGCACGTAAGCGTCGCCGACGATGGCGGCCAGTTCGCTGGCCAGTGCAGCGTTCACCCTGGTGAGGCCGGTGGGGCGTAGGCCTCGGCCAGGATCTCCACGATGTGGCGCACCTGGACCGACGCCGGCAGCCCCGCGCGCAGCTGCAGCAGGCAACCGGGATTCCCGGTCGCCACCACCTCGGCGCCCGTGCTGAGGATGTTGCCGCACTTGCGCGCCTGCAGTGCCTCGCCGGTCTCGGGATGCAGCAGGTTGTAGATGCCCGCGCTGCCGCAGCAGATGTCCCGCTCGGGCAGCTCGAGAAGCTCCAGGCCAGGGATGGCCCGCAGCAGCCGGCGCGGCGCCTCGTCTACCCGCTGCGCATGCAGCAGGTGGCAAGCGTCCTGCAGCACCACTTTGGCCTTTACCTCACGCGGCGGCCGGCCGGGCTGGCGTGTGGCCAGCAACTCGCTCACATCCCTCACGCGCGCCGAGAAGGAGGCGGCCGCTGGATCGTCCGGCAGGAGCTGGCCATAGTGCTTGAGCATGGCGCCGCATCCGGCGGCGTTGGTGACGATGGGGCTGCTGTCGTCGCCGAAGGCGGCGATGTTCTGCCGCGCCAGCTCTCGCGCGCGCTCCGCCTCGCCCGCGTGCAACTGCAGGGCGCCGCAGCACACCTGCCCCCTGGTTAAGCGGGTTTCGCAGCCAAACGCCGCCAGCACGCCGCACGTCTGTTCGGTGGTATCAGCGAAGGCGGTGCTCATAATGCAGCCGGCGAACACCTCGGCCCGATCGCCCGTGCCCTGAACTTGCCCGCGCGGCACCACGAAGTGACCGGGCAGGCGAGGGAGAAAGCGCTCCATGTCTCGCAGGTGCAGCAGGCTCAGCAGGCCCAGGTGGCGTGCCAGCCACTGCATACCGGAGTGTTGGTAGAAGCGCAGCAGGCCTGCCATGGAGCGAAAGTGGCCTAGGTCGCCAAACACCCAGCTCATGGCCGCGCGCTCGGCCAGTGGGGGCTTCCGTGGCCGCTGGCTGCTGGCGACCTCCCGAAAGGCCACGCCCAGGCGCTCCATCTCCACGCCGCTGGGGCACACGTGGCTGCAGGCATCGCACAACAGGCAGCTGTCGAGGTGCTCCAGCGCATCGGGCGTGATGTCCAGATGCCCTTCCACCACCGCCCGCATGATGGCGATGCGCCCGCGCGGCCCCTCCTCCTCCTTCTGGGTGAGCACGTAGGTCGGGCATGAAGTCAAGCAAGCGGCGCAGCGGATGCAGCGCAGCATGTTGCCGTACTCGGCGGCAAGAACGTTGGTCGTGCCCTCAAGTATAGAAATGAGGGTGAACAGAACGCCGCGGGAGGGCGATGTTGCTCGGAAGCTTGCCCGCGCGGATGGTGAGGGCTGTGCCTCCCGTTTCCGGAGGGGTCACTGCCCTCGCAAAAGTTGACTCAAAGTGCACAAGTTTGGTGCCGTACGCAGGGCTAGCGAAACTCCTTGAGGTGCGCGGTGGCCGCGGCCGACCGCAACTTGCGGAGCGCCTCATTCTCGATTTGGCGCACTCGCTCCCGCGTGAGGCTCAGCTGCTCGCCGATTTTCTCCAGCGGGTACACCTGACCATCGCCCAGGCCGAAACGCAGTTGCAGCACCAACCGTTCCCGCGCGGAGAGCGTTTCCTCCAAGGCGTGGCTGGCTTCCTCCTTGAGCGTGCGCTCGAAGGCGCGATCCTCCGGCGCCACGGCGTTCTCGTCCGGCAGGAGGTCGCCCAGCACGTCGGTCTCGTCCTCACCCACGGGCGTTTCCAGCGAAACAGGGGCGGAGGCGTTCAGGCGCATCTCTTCCAGTTCGGCCACGGTCACACCGAGCTCCACCGCCAGCTCCTCGTCCGTGGGGTCGCGGCCAAGCGACTGCGTGAGCCGCTCGGAGGCGTCGCGAATCTTGGTGATCGCCTGCCCCATGAGGATGGGCAGCCGGATGGTGCGGCTGCGCTCTGCCAGCGCCCGCGTAATGGCCTGGCGAATCCACCAGGTAGCGTAAGTGGAGAAGCGGAAGCCGCGCCGCCAGTCGAACTTCTGCACCGCTCGCATGAGCCCGATGTTGCCCTCCTGGATCAGGTCCAGCAGGGAAAAGCCGCGCCCCTGATACTTCTTGGCGATATTCACCACCAGCCGCAGGTTGGCCAGGATGAAGTGCTGCATGGCCGCCGTGTCACCCGCTTCGATCCGTTTGGCCAGGTCCACCTCGGCCTCGGCTGTCAGCAGGGGTACGGGCCGGATTTCGCGCAGATAGGTGGCCAGCCCATCGTCCACGCCGCCGTCTTCATCGGTCGGCAGGTCGTCGGCATCGCGCCGGGCGCGCCGCACCCGCACATCCACATCTTCCACCACTCGCTCGCCCACTCGGCGGCGGGTTCGCTCCTTCTGTGCCGGCATCATGCTCTTCGTTCTCCTCGCTTCACTTCCGCCTCCACCGCTATCCACTCTCCACAGTAAACCGTCACCTATCACTACGTAAATAGGGATGCAAATGATGTGCCACGCGGGGCCGCATTGCCCCCCACATTGTCGGTCGCCCCGCCGTTACGCTGGGCACCTTCACTTCACGTACACTCAGCGGGAAGATGCTGCACATCTCGGCCAAGGCCGGGCGCTTCACCGAATCGGTCATTCGGGACATGACGCGCCAAATCCTGCAGTATCACCCGGCCGACGGCGTGAACCTGGCGCAGGGCTTTCCGGACTTCGCCGCGCCGGATGAGATCAAGGAGGCGGCCTGCAAGGCTATCCGCGACGACTACAACCAGTACGCCATCACCTGGGGTCAGCCGGCGCTGCGCCAGGCCATCGCCGCCAAAGCCTCGGCCGCCTGGGGCCGCGCGGTGGACCCGGAGACCGAGGTCACGGTGTGCTGCGGCGCAACGGAGACGATGCTCGCCTCGATTATGGCGACCATCGACCCGGGCGACGAAGTGGTGTGCTTCTCACCCTTCTACGAGAACTACGGGCCCGACTGCATCCTCTCCGGCGCCCAGCCACGCTGGGTAACGCTGCACGAACCGGACTGGCACATCGACGAGGGCGAGCTGGCCGAGGCGTTCGGCCCGCGCACACGCGGCATTATCGTCAACACGCCGCACAACCCGACCGGCAAGGTGTTTTCGCGGCACGAGCTGGAGCGTATCGCCGAGCTGTGCGTGCAGTGGGACACCATCGCCTTCACGGACGAGATCTACGAGCACCTGGTGTACGAAGGCCAGCACATCAGCCTGGCCACGCTGCCGGGCATGGCCGAGCGCACCGTCACCATCTCGGGGCTGTCCAAAACGTTCAGCGTCACCGGCTGGCGGCTGGGCTACGCCATTGCACCCGCGCAGCTCACCACTGCCATCCGTAAAGTGCACGATTTCATGACGGTCGGCGCCGCGGCACCGCTGCAGATGGCCGCGGCGGCGGCGCTGGCCCTGCCCCAGAGCTACTTCAACCAGTTGCTGGACGGCTATCGGGAGCGGCGCGACTTTCTGCTGCCGGCGCTGCGACAGCTCGGCTTCACCGTCTTTGAGCCGCACGGCGCCTACTATGTGATGACGGACGTGGCGGAGCTGGGCTACGCCAACGACCTGGAGTTCGCCAGCTGGCTGGTGCGGGAGGTTGGCGTGGCCACGGTTCCGGGCAGCAGCTTCTACCACCAGCCCGAGCTGGGCCGCACGAAGATTCGCTTCGCCTTCCCCAAACGGATGGACACGCTCCGCCGCGCGGTGGACCTGTTGCGCGCCGTCAGCCTGAAGGCCGCCTGATCGCCGAGCACCATGCACTTCCCATTGCCAGCCGCGGCGAACAGCACTTCTACGAGCGGGCTTGTGGTGCTCGGATTCTTTTTGACGCGGCGTAGGACTTGACAAATTCAGCCGAATGGCTTTAATCCGGATTGACGGATTTATACGATGACTGTGGGTCCCTTAGCGGCAAGCAGTTCTTGGTTCCTCGGCCCGTTCGAGCGCTCCCCTCGGTTCGAGCTGCTCAGGACGCTCATCGTCGTCAAGCGCTCGCTTGCAATCGTGGCCGGCTTGCTGACGCTGCTTGCGGCGCTGCTCCCCTCCGCGGTAGCGCTGCTGAGCGGGACGCTCATCGGCCTCCTGATCCAGCAGGCCAATCGAGGCTCCAGCATCCAACCAGGCCTCGTCGCAGCCATCAGCGGCCTGGGGGCGTTATTCATCGTCCAGCAGCTGGCGGCGACGTTGCGCGCCGGTGTGGCCGAATCACTCGCGTCTCGCTGCCGGACCGCCTTTCGACTTCGCCTGATGCAGGCGGTGTCGGCCCCCAGGACCATCGCCCATCTCGAAGACCCGCGGCTGTTGGATCAAATCAATCAGGCCAAGAGCACCGGCTGGGGCGACCCGGAGCGGGCAGCCAGAGCGTTCATGAGTCAGCAGACCACCCGGCTCCAGGCGATCGCGGCGCTGGTCCTCGTCGGTCAGTTCCAATGGTGGCTGGCGCCCATCCTGTTCGCCTGCTTCGTCTTTCGACAGGCGCTGCTCGCCCGCGCCCAGCAGCAGTACGTGGAGATCAACTCCGGCCAGGCGCGGCTGCTGCGCAGCTCGGCCTATTTGCGTGACCTCGGCCTACGTGCTCCAGCCGCCAAGGAAGCGCGGGTGTTCGGGCTCGGCCAATGGCTGGTGGATCGCTTCGAGCAGAAGTGGCTGGACGGGATGCGCGAACTCTGGCGCCATCGGCCGCGACTTCTGGCTAGGCTGACGTTCGCCGCGCTTCCGCTGGTGATCGCCGAAATTGGCTCGGTCTTCCTGGTCGGGAGCGCCCTGGCGAGCCACCGGATTGGGCCGGCCGAGCTCATGGTCTATGCCCAGGCGCTCGTCATCACCTTCCGGACGCTCGGCTGCTTCTCCCAAGAAGACAACACCATCGACCAGGGGACCGTGGGGCTGATCCCGCTCCGCGACCTCGAACGGACTCTGACCAGCGATGGCCGGTTCCGCATGTCCGGCAACAAGCCGGCAACTGGCCTACCCACGGAAGACGTGCGATTCGAACACGTCTCCTTCCGCTATCCAGACCAGGAGCGGGAGGTGCTGAGCGACCTCAACCTGGTGCTGCGGGCTGGGACGAGCACGGCGCTCGTCGGCGACAACGGCGCGGGCAAGACGACGATCGTGAAGCTGCTCGCCCGCCTGTACGATCCGGACGCCGGGCGAATCACCGCGGACGGCACTCCGCTCACGGAGCTCGATGCAAGGACATGGCAGCGTCAAGTGGCGGCTCTGTTTCAGGATTTTCAGCGCTTCGGCCTGACGGCGGCAGATAACGTCGGCTTCGGCGACCTGGAGCGTATCGAAGACACGGCGGCTCTGACCCGGGCGGCCCAAGATGCGCAGGTCAGCGAGCTCATCGAACAGCTGCCCCAGGGTTGGCAGACGATGCTCAGCCGCCAGTACACCGGCGGCGCGGATGTGTCGGGAGGCGAGTGGCAGCGCATCGCGCTGGCCCGTGCGCTGCTCGCGGCTCGCCGGCCGGGCGGGATCCTGGTGCTCGATGAGCCGACGGCGCACCTCGACGTGCGCGGCGAGGCCGCCTTCTACGACCGCTTCCTGGATCTGACTCGCGGCCAGACGACCGTTATCATCTCGCACCGGTTCTCGACGGTGCGCCGTGCGGACAACATCGTGGTCCTGCAGAGTGGCCGCATCGTCGAGGAAGGCAACCATGAGCAGCTGATGGCGCTTGGCGGCCGCTATGCTGCCCTCTTCCGGCTGCAAGCGCAGCGCTTCGAAGACACGAGCGACGAGCAGGCCGATGATCACCCCGCCTCAATGAACTCGGCGGGGACCCCGGCATGAAGCGCCGGTGGCCGGAGCCAGTCCGAATCCTCGTGCTGTTCAACGGCATGTCCTGGAAAGCCGACCCGGTGGAGTACGTGCTCTACCGCCTGCTGCTGGCAGCCGCCGTGGCCTGCTTGGGCCTGGTCTCCATCGCTCTGCGGGCCTGGGTCAACGCCATCATCCAGACAGGCAACGCATTCCCGCTGGCGCCCGCCACGCTGTTCGTCGCCAGCCTGGCGCTGCCGTTGCTGCTCGACCGCGGCGGCTTTTACATGCTGATGAACATTCGCGAGAAGTTCGTGCTGGCTGTCGAACGCAGCCTGCTGGCTCTCAGCGTTGGCATCCCAACCATCGAGCACTTCGAGCGCGCTGATTATCTGCGCGAGATGGAGTTGCTGGTTGAGAACCGGGGCGCGCTCGCTTCCCTGGTCAGCTCCTTTAATTACAACGTCAATATCTTCAGCCGGCTGGCGCTGGTCGTCGCGCTGCTCGGTTGGATTCATCCATTGCTCCTGCTTCTGCCGCTCTTCGCTTTTCCGGCTGTTTGGGTCGAAGGCCGGATGCGGATGCGCCGGCTGTCCCTGGAGGACAGTCTGGCAGAAACCAAGCGTCTGGAGCGCTACTACGAGTCGCTGGCAATCACGGCCGAGCCAGGCCGCGAGCTGCGGATCTTCAACCTCGGCCAGGAGCTCTGCCGGCGGTTCCTCGGTCTGCGTTCAGGCATCGATGGCCAGGAAGACCGTGAACGCGTTGTCGGCGGGCTGGCAACGGCCAGCGGCTGGCTGGTGTTCGCCACCGGCTTCGCCGGGGCACTGGCCTACCTGGCCGTGCTCGTCTCGTCTGGCCACGCCAGCGTAGGCGACATGGTCATGGCCATCACGCTGGCCATCCAGCTGAGCGTCCTGGTGCCGACAGTCGCGGCCGGCAACAGCGAGCTGGCCGAGATATTCAGGGCGGGCAAGCGCTACCTGTGGCTGGCCGATTACGCCGAGCGGGTGAAGGCGCAGTTCAGTTTGCCGGAATCGCAACCAGCGCCGACCGCGTTGCGCGAGGGCATTCGTCTCGAGGACCTGTCCCTGTCCTATGGTGGTGACGAGCACTTCGCTCTCGAGGACCTGAGTGTCCACCTGCCGGCGGGCAGCATTGTGGCCATTGTGGGCGAAAACGGCGCCGGCAAGACCACGCTGGTGAAGCTGCTCAGCCGCATGTACCAGCCGGCGAAGGGCGCGATCTTTGTTAACGAGGTCAACCTGCAAACAATCGAGGTCGACTCGTGGCGCAGCCGCATCACCGCGGGCTTCCAGGACTTCGTCAGGTTGGAGTTGCTGGCAAGGGAGGGCGTAGGGGTCGGGGACTTAGCTCGCATCCACGACGCGCCGGCGGTCGAACAAGCGCTGGTGCGCGCCGAAGCGGGCGATGTCGTTGCCGGGCTGCCGAACGGCCTGGAGACCCAGCTCGGCCGAAGCTTCGATGGCGCGGAGCTATCCGGCGGGCAGTGGCAGAAGATGGCTCTCGCTCGGGCCATGATGCGGCCGGCGCCGCTACTCGTCCTGCTCGACGAACCAACCGCGGCCCTGGATGCGGAGGCCGAGTACGCGCTCTTCCAGCGTTACGCGGTGGCGGCCCGCGGCGCTCGCGAGACCTCGGGCGCCATCACGATCCTGGTTACGCATCGCTTCTCGAACGTGCGGATGTGCGACCTCATCCTGGTGCTGGCCAGCGGCCGGCTGGTTGAGCATGGCACTCACGATGAACTGCTCGCGGCCCGCGGACTGTACGCCGAGCTGTACGAGCTGCAGGCGCGGCAGTATCGGTAACCATCCTCGATCAACTTCTCGCTGCTGGCGGACACTGCGTTTGTGGCGAAATCCGACGTACAGCTCGCCGACCTTGCAACGATCTCCATACGACCCGATCCAGAATTTACAACAGCAGGCATTCGGCATAAGGCCCCGGCCACATCCCCCTCGCGGCCAGTCAAGACCGGGTGCTTGAAGTCGCAGATCGATCTCCACACGGCCGTTGGCAGCCGAACCACAAAGCCGAGCGAAGTTGGAACCTCGAACAGCATCGCATCCGCCTACGGTGCGCAGGCAGCGATGACGGCGCGAATGCTTTCCGGCGTGGGGTGGGCCGGCACGATGCGGATGATGGGGTGATCGTACGCGGCCAGCATCCCCGGCAAGCGCTGGCGCACCTCGTCCGCGGTGCCGTAGACGGACACCGCCTGAAGTGCCGCCTCGTCCCCACCGGTGAAGCGCTCCTCGGCTGGCTGCTGTGCCAGCTGGTCGGTGGTGGCCTTGAAGCCCATGTTCTCGAAGTGCTGGCGGTAGGACGGAATCATGGCGTAGCCGAACGCCGCCGCGGCCATGGCAGCGCGCGCGGCCTCGCGGTCATCATCCACCGAAACCCGTACGTAGCCGGCGATGGCCACGCGGCCGGCATCGCGACCGGCGGCCTGCGCTCCAGCCATCACGAGCTCGCGGCTCTGGCGCACGCTCTCCGGCGTGTTCCAGTTGAGGAACACGCCATCGCTGATCTCACCCGCCAGTCGCTGCATCCTGGGGCCCAGCGCCGCGAGGTAGATGGGGGCGGGTTCGGGCCGTGGCCGCACATCCAGCCGGTCGCCATGCACGGCAAACGCCTCGGACTGCACTTCGACCTGCTCCCCCGCCAGGTAGCCCCGCAGCGCGGCGATGTAGTCGCGCATGAGGCCCAGGGCGGATTTCGCCTGAATACCGTACGCGCGGCGGTAGCCCTCGAGTGAGGCCACGCCGACCCCCAGGATGAACTTGCCGCCCGTGAGCTCGGCCAGCGTGGCGGTTTGCGCGGCCACAGCGACCGGCAGTCGGTGCAGCACAGGGATAACGCCGATGCCCGTGACCAGTGCCGGCGCGGCGGCGGCGCGGGCCTGGCAGGTCATGAAACCATCACGCGAGCGGGTCTCGTTGGTCCAGGCGCTGTCGTAGCCGAGATCGGCCGCGTACCGGATGAAGGGCAGCTGATCGCTGAGGGGCTGGTTCTCGGTGAGGGCGATTCCGCGCACAGGCATGCTTCTCCCAGAGATGTCTCGGGCCAGCCCGTTGCCGCCCGGAGGCCGCGGTGCGGCGGCCACACCGCGAGGTGCCCGCGCGAATGGCCGCGGCGCGCCGCCTCAACAGTATGCGATCCTTGGGCGCATCGAACGCAACATGGCGCTGGTTCCGCGCTCACGCCGCCCGCCCGTGGCCGACACCGCGCTGGTGAAGGCCATAGCCAGCGACATGGACAGCCAGCCAGGCGTGGCCGACCTCTCGCCTTTTCGGGAACGGCTCCCCAGCCAGGCCGAGCTGGTGGCCCAGGCGCTGGCAGGCCCGCCGCCCACCCTGCTGCAGCGGCAGTATCTGGCGCGCGTGGGGCCGGCGCTCACCGAGCTGGCACGCACCGCCGGCGCACTCGCGGCCACGGCTAACGCGCTGGCGCCGACCAATGGCCTGAATGTCTTCCACCAGCTGGGTGTGGAATCCAGCGCACCGGAACTGGCCGGAGGATCGGCCCTGGTGGGGGCGCAGCCGGCGGTGCACCGGCTGGCCGTTCAGCAGCTGGCCAGCCCCCAGCGCAACCTCAGCCTGCTGCTGGGTCGCACCACCCCAACCCGGCTGCGACCCGGCAGCCACCGCCTCATCGTTCGGGACGCGACCGGATCAACCACCCTGGCCGTGCAGATCGACCCTTCGGATACGCATGAGATCGCCCTGGGCGAGCTGGTGCGTGCGCTCAACAGCTTGAACGGCAGCGTCGTCGCCTCGCTGCTCTTCCCCACGGAGAGCACCGTGCAGGCGCTGGCGGGCAGCCGCGCACCAGGGGTGGCCGCGGCCTTTGAGCTGGCGGACGTGCCCGACTCGGGAAGCATCGTCGCCTGGAGCGGCCTGGACAACGTGGATCAGGCGGCGCGCGACGCGGCCCTGGTCCTGGACGGCATCTCCGTCACTCTGGCGGACAACCTCGTGGACCTGCAGGGCGGTGCCGTGCAGTTGGAGCTGAAAGCCCCCACAACGGGGCAGGAAGTGTTGCTTACCGTAGGGCCGGATCGCCCCGCGGTGCTGCGCGCGGTGGAACTGCTGGCTGGCGCGCTCGGCGCGATGGCTGGCGCGCTGGAGACCGCGGCGGACGTGCTGATGCCGGCCTTCGTGGGGGAATTCCAGGCGCTCCTGGAGGAACTGTCTCCGCTGGCAGCCAGCATCGGGCTGACGCTGCCACCGGCCACGGCGGCGCTGGATACGGCCCTGCTGAACAGCTCGATGCTGCGCGATCCCGCCGCCGCACGGCGCACTATCGCCGAGCCGGGTGGGTTGGCGCAGCGGCTGGCGCAGTTCGCCAACGACGTGATGAGCTCGCCGCTCTCGCGCTTTGGCGCGCGCAGCCTCATCCCGCTGCTGCCGCCGGCCAGCAGCCATCCCACGCCGGCAATGCTGCTGGCCGGCAACACGCTCAGCTCGCTGCTCTACGCGCAGCTCTTGGCCCAGGGCCTGCTCATCAACGCGCCAACGTAGGGCCACGCCGTCAACCGAAGGCGATGGTGACGTCCTTGATGAAGTACTTGCCGGGCAAGCCGCCATCCATCCCGGTGGTGACGATACCCCGCACCCAGGGCTTCACCAGCCGGTAGCGGCGGGGGTGGTACCACCAGGAGGCGGGCGGATCGGTCATGAGTATCGCCGCGGCCTGGTTGTAGAGCTGCATGCGCTTGGCCTGGTTCAGCTCCTGGGCCGCCTGGCGCACCAGCTCATCGTAGCGGGCATTGCTCCACTGCCCAACGTTCTGCGAGGCCCCGGTTACGAACAGGCCGTACCAGTCGTTGGGGTCGGGATAGTCCGACAGCCAGCCGGAGCGGAAGAGGGGCGAGGGGTGCTGGCGCATGGCGCTGAAGTAGCTGGCGGAATCGATTGGATTGAGCTGAATGGTCAGCCCCACGGCCTGGAGCTCCGTGCGCACGAACTGCATCACCTTCGTCCAGGTGGGGAGGTTGTTGTAGGAGGCCGCGAGGTTGGTGGGCAGGCCCTGGCCGCCGGGGTAACCGGCCAGTGCCAGCAGCGCCTTGGCCTTGTTCGGGTCGTACATCTGCCCTGGGCCCGGCAGATGGCCCGGCATGCCCGGCGGCACCAGCGACGCCGCTGGGTCGCCCTCGCCCGCCAGCGCCGTGCGAACCAGCGCCCGACGGTCGATGGCGTAGCCGAGCGCCTGGCGCACCAGGGCGCTGTCGAACGGCGGCTGGGCCACGTCGTACTGCAGGAAGTAGGTACCCAGCTCGGTGTAACTGAACAGGTCGTTCCGCAGCTGCGCATCGGCCCGAACGGTCGCCAGATCGGCCGCGGTGAGTGCCACGGCGCCATCCGTATCAATGGAGTTGGCGCGGTAGGCCGCCAGTGTGGCGGACGTTTCGCCGATCATCGCCAGCTCGAGGTCGATGCCCGGCGGGCCACCGTAGTAATAGACATTCGGAACCAGCTCCATGCGGCTGTTGTGCGCCCATGATTTGAGGATGAACGGCCCGCTGCCCACTTCGTGGGACGGTTCGAATGCCTGCGCGCCGTATTTCTCCACGTTGGCCTGGTTCACTGGCGCGGTGAGGGCATTGGCCAGGGTAGAGAGGAAGAACGCCTCCGGTTGCGCCAGGCGAATCACCAGCGTGCTGTCATCGGGCGCGGTCACCCCCACGACGGCGCGCAGCGCGGCCAGCGCGGCGGGATCGGTACTAGTGCTGGTGGCGTACGCACGCGCACCCACGATGCCTGAGATGAATTGCGTGTAGGGCGAAGCCGCGGGCGGGTGAAACAGCCGCTTAAAGCTGTACACGAAGTCGCTCGCGGTGAGGGGTGAGCCGTCACTCCACGTGAGGTTGGGGCGCAGGTGGAAGGTGTAAGTCAAACCATCGGGCGAAAGGTCCCAGCTCGCCGCCAACCCCGGCTTCATGTTCAGGTTCACATCTGGAACCACCAGCGTGGCGTTCAGCTGCACGTCCACGAAATCTTCAGTGGTGTCGCGATCGCGCGCGGGATCGATGCTGGCCGGCTCGCTGCCGATGTTGAACACGAGCGTATCGCCGTGCGGGCTGACCACGGGCGTGGCAGTGGGCATGGGCCTAGAGGTGCTCGTGGGCTGGAGTGTGGGCGAAGCGGTGGGCGTGGCGGCCGGCCTCGGCGCGGTGGGCGAGGGCGAGGCGGGCGCCGCGGTGGGGGCCGCGCAGGCCACCAGCAGCAAGGAGGGCAGCAGCAGCGCGGCCAAGCGACCAGCCCGGTGTGTGCGCCGACGGAATTGCCTAGTCCTCTGATCCCACTTCGCGGTTACCGCTCTCGTCATACGAAATTGACGAGCGAATCATGGACGTATCGCCTGGCCAACACACCAATGCTAGCTGCGCGCTCGCGACTGTTGATAGACCAGAAGCCGGGTCAGGATGGTTCCGGAACAGGTTCAAGAGCATCAACGAGTGTGCGCATAGGTACGATGAGTCGGAGATCCTGAGGAGTCAGCGGACGAAGGTCCGGAATACGCTCCCTGTACCATGCGGCAATCTCCGGGCTCACCGCATCCACGACGAGTGCCGCGCCGCCAATCTGATGGGCGCCTACCATCGCTTGCAGAATGGCGTGCCGGAACAGAAACGTTCCGAGACCGCCGCCTCGGTAGTCAACGGAAACGCCAAGCGGGGCGAGAAGTACCGCCGGTGCATCTTGCATGAGGTTGCGAACGCTCAGCTTGCGCGCCAAATCGGCGGGGAGTTCGGTGTCGATGACCCGTGTGGCAACACGCGTGAAATAGCCCCAAATGTGCGTGGGAGCGCGTGGCTGGACAACAACCTTTGTTGAAGCTCGAAGGCTTTCTTGCGCTCGTAACGCGACTTCCCGCAGATAGCGGGTGGCCGAAAGTAGCAGCATTGTACGTCAGTTGGCACACACATGCAACGCAGCGTCATCAAGACAGGCGCGCTCGTGGCCCCTCCAAGGCTGTACGTTCCCATTGGATCAGGCGGCCGGCTCCTGCCTGCTTGCCTCCCACACGCCGGCGATGGTGTTGCCGCAGCGGGGGCAGGTGGGGCCGGCAAGTGTGTTGCGCAGCACCAGGAAGCCGCGCCGCTTGATGAGCAGCTCGTCGCAATGGGGGCAGTAGGTGTGCTCCCAGCGGCCGGTTTGGCCAGGTAGGTTGCCCGCGTAGACATATCGCAGGCCAGCTTCGCGACCGATCTCGCAGGCGTGAACCAGCATCTCGGCCGTGGTATCGCCGGCAGCGCGCATCTTGTAGTCGGCATGGAAGGCGGTGATGTGCCAGGGGATATCCGGCGAAAGCTGCGCCAGGAAGTGCGCGGCGTCGCGCAGCTCGGCCTCCGAATCGTTGAAGTCAGGGATCAGCAGCGTCACCACTTCTACCCAGAAGCCAAGCGCCACGAGCCGCGTAAGCGTATCGAGAATGTTGCGCAGCACACCGCCCAGCTGGCGGTAGGCGCGGTCGCGCATGCTCTTGAGGTCCACCTTGTAGCAGTCGACCAGCGGGCGCAGGTAATCCAGCACTTCTGGCGTAGCGTTGCCGTTGGATACGAAAGCCGTGCGCAGCCCGAGTGGTCGGGCAAACCGAAACACCTCGTGTGCCCACTCGGCCGTGATCAGCGGCTCGTTGTACGAGCTGGCGATGATCCGCGCGCCATAGTGTGCCGCCAGCTGCGCCAGTTGCTCTGGCCTCACCTCCGTGGCTGCCGTGCCAGCGGCGGGATCGCGCAAGGCCTGTGAGGTGATCCAGTTCTGGCAGTAGGCGCAGTGCAGATCGCAACCGAGCATGCCGAAGGTGAGGGCCGCGGTGCCGGGCAGCACATGAAAGAAGGGCTTCTTTTCCACCGGGTCACACTGCAGCGCGCCTACGTACCCGCTGGGAACCATGAGCTGGCCGTCGCGGTTGAAACGCACCTGGCAGATACCCCGCCGCGAGGGCCCAAGAAGGCAACGATGCCCGCACGCCACGCACCGCACCCGCCCATCAGCCTCAGTTGCCCACAGCTCGCCCGGCCGCGCCAAACCATCCAGCGCTCGCCCCAGTGGGCTCACGGCCACCTCGACCATTGGCCGGAAGTGTAGCCGCCACGCTGGCTCGAGCAGTTGCCCGCAAACATGCCGCGGCGGCCGGATGGTTTGCCCGAGAGGGTCGGTTCACGCCGAACGGCTGTTGCAGAGGGCTGGTCGAGGGCCGCTTATGGCTCCGCGGCCGACTTCTACGCTCCAGGCAAGCGGCTACTCTTACCTCGAACCCTCATGTGCGCTGCAAGCCTCGACCCACCTCAACTTTGGATGCAACGGCCGAGGGCACCTGTCGCTCGCCCGCGGCGATCGCGCGGCACGCTGTGAAACGGCCATTCAGGTGGGCGATCACTCGTGGCGGAGCGATCTGGCTGGCGCTGGTGGCAACGCTGACCCTGACCGGGAGCATCGCTGCCGGTGACGAATATGCTCAGGTGACGTACTGGCGCGATGGAACGCCGGCAGCCGCGTACGACATGGGCACCCGCTCGCGGCTGAGCGGGGGAGTGGTGGCCAGCCAGCCGGTATGGCGCCTGGTGCGCGGGCACGACTCGGCTGGCCAGCCCCTGGTGGTGCCCGGCCAGCTCAGCATTTTTGGCGTGACGCCGGATCAGGCGACCTACACGGATCTATGGCGCGTGGTGGACGTGGAAGTGCCGGCCGCGTACATCGCAAACAGCGCCCGGTCCGTGGTCGATTTGGAGCGCGCGGGGTACCGGCAGACGGTCACTACGCAGCTGGTGGACTGCCCCTTCGTGGATTCGGCCGACGACCGGCTGGCCGACACTACGGCCACGCCGAAACAGGGTTGGGTGAACGGCCAAGCGGTGTGGTACTTCGACTTCGGCAGCGCCGGTGCCGCCACCGGGACCATCTGGCAGTTCACCTATACCGCCCCCACTGTGGCCAATCCCACTCCCATCCCGGGCGAACAACCCCTCACGGACGCTTCGCTCGCCGTCTTTCGGCGCCTTGCCTGGGTCACCGTGCCAGCCGGCCTCCCAGCCACTGCCGTGCGCACCGTGACCGAGCTGCACACCCTGAACTACCCCACCCGCCTGACGACCACGGTGGAGAACCTGCCGGCGGATCCTTCGGCCGCGAGTGCCAGTACCGCCTTCTTTCCGCGGCAGCATTCAGTGGCCGCGACAGACGTTGTGGTCGGGCTGTTCGCCCTGGTCTTCCTGTTTGTGGCCGGCTATATCCTCCGTGGGTCGCGCATTTGAAGCCGGTCGACCGCCGTGCCCGGCACCTCCGCGGAGCCAGGGTCATTTTGAAGGGCCAACAGGGTGCGACTCTCACTCCCACCGCGTCGCGCTGCGACACCACCGCTCCATGAACATAGGATGGGCAGCCCTGGTGCGTGAGGAAGGTCGTCCGGCCATTTTCATAGCAGCCAGGCATGCCCCTGATGGG
This sequence comes from Chloroflexota bacterium, assembly GCA_050695655.1. GTDB lineage: Bacteria > Chloroflexota > JAJPGV01 > JAJPGV01 > JAJPGV01 > DATKQD01. The sequence goes on from JBOGTU010000209.1 coordinate 17,021, forward strand.
ACACCACCCAGGGGATGAAGAAGAGGGGAGGACCGGTTGGCGGAAGAGGTCGGGACACTACTGGTGTCGTGAGCCTGCACAAGCAGTCTGACCCGGGCGTGTTTTTCAAGAGAGGCGAAGGTGGGGGCCGTAACCTGCTGATGTCGCTGGCTTGCGCGGCATAGTTGCCAGGGGCTGGCTCTCTGAATCGGCCCCCGGCAGCGCAGCTCACATGATGTCTTTGGAGAGGGTCGAGAGGAACTCCTTGTTGGCTTGCGTTTTGGAGAGCCTCTGGAGGATGAGCTCGGTGCCTTCGTTGCCGCCGACGGCAGCCATCATGCGGCGCATCAGCCACACCTGGCGCAGCGTCTGGTCGTCATACAGCAGTTCCTCACGACGGGTGCTGGAGCGCAGAATGTCGATAGCGGGGAAGACGCGCCGGTCGGAGAGCTTGCGATCCAGAAACAGCTCCATGTTGCCCGTGCCCTTGAACTCCTCGTAGATCACCTCGTCCATGCGGCTGTTGGTGTCCACGAGGCAGGTGGCGATGATGGTCAGGCTGCCGCCATCCTCGATGTTCCGCGCGGCGCCGAAGAACCGCTTTGGCGGGAACAGGGCGCTGGGGTCCACCCCACCGGAAAGGGTGCGCCCGCTGGACGGCACGTCCAGGTTGTAGGCGCGGGTGAGGCGGGTGATGCTGTCCAGCAGCACCACCACATGCCGGCCGCCCTCCACCAGCCGTTTGGCGCGCTCGAGGGCCATCTGCGCCACACGAGTGTGGTTCTCGGTCGGCTCGTCAAAGGTGGAGCTGATGACCTCGGCATCGATCGAGCGGCGCCAGTCCGTCACCTCTTCCGGCCGCTCGCCGATGAGGCAGGCCATCATATGCACGTCGGGGTAGTTGGTGAGGATGCCGCGGGCAATGGCCTGCAGCAGCATGGTCTTGCCCGCCTTCGGCGGCGACACGATGGTGGCGCGCTGGCCGCGGCCAATGGGGGCGACCAGATCCACCAGCCGGCTGGAGAGGTCGGCTTTGGTGGTCTCCAGCACATACTGCTCACGCGGGAAGATGGGCACCAGGTTCTCAAAGTGCGGCCGGCGCCTGGCCACATCGGGCTCCTGGCCGTTCACCGCCTCCACACGCAGCAGGCCGTAGTACTTCTCGTTTTCTTTGGGCGGTCGGATCTGGCCCGACACCATGTCGCCCGTTCGCAGGCCAAAGCGCCGGATCTGTGACTGCGACACGTAGATGTCATCGGACCCCGGCAGCAACCGCTCCTGCCGCAGGAAGCCGAAGCCATCCTCCACGATCTCCAGCACGCCGGCACTAAAAACGTTGCCTGGCACATCAGTGTGCCCCTGGAGAACGCGGCACACCAGTTCTTGCCTGCGCATGCGGCTGGCTCCGGCGAGGTCCAGTTCACGCCCCACGTCCTGAAGTTCAGTGAGGGGTTTGCTTTCCAGTTCGAGAAGCGTCACGCATTACTCCTTAGGGGTAAGAGGGAGTCATCATCGCCGTGGAGGCGATGGCTTTTCGGCATTTTCCACGCCCGATCCAACCATCCAACGCAGCCAGCTCGTGTCGCGCCAGAGATGAGGATGATTGCTAATTCCCCAGCATAGCACGGCCGGTCAAGGTTCAAGCTTGCAAAAATCAGCTCGCTTACTGGGCAGCGACCAGGATGGCGGTGTGAGGGGGAAGCTTGGCCCGGCCGGCGGTGAAGGTCACCGGCCGGCCATCGCCGCCGTACTCACGGGCATTGCTCTGAAAGAGGACCTCACGCTGCTCGAGCTCCAGCTCGGCTTCGGGGCCGAAGTTCGCGGCCAGCAGGCGCCCGCCGCCAAGGCTCACCAGGAGCAGAGTATTGGTGGGCGCCGAAGCATCTAACCCGGTGCGGTCCTGCAAGCTCAGCGCCTGGTCTGTTGCACGCAGGTGCAGGAGCGCGCGGTACAGAGCCAGCATTCCAGCTCCGGGCGCCTGCAGGGCCTCCGCGAAGTCCAGCTTGGAGCGCAGGAACGTGGCCTCGTCCTGGGGGTTGGGCACCTCCAACCGGGCGAAGGCGGAGTAGCCGGCAAACTCGTTCTGCCGTCCCTGGGTCACCAAATCGGCCAGCTCCGGCCCAAAGTCGCTGAAGAACTGAAACGGGCTCGAGGCGGCGAACTCCTGCCCCATGAACAGCAGCGGCGTGTAGGGCAGCAGCAGGAGCAGCGTGCTGGCCACGCGGTAGCGATCCAGGTCCACATTCTCGGACAGCCGGTCTCCCACGGCACGGTTGCCCACCTGGTCGTGGTTCTGGATGCAGCACTGGAAGCAGTGCGCCGGCTGCGATCGCGCCGGGGCGCCGCGCGGGCCCCCTCCAAACGTGGACCACTGGCCCTCGTACAAAAAGCCCTGGTTGATGGTACGGGCCAGCTCTTCCAGTGTGCCCTCGTAGTCCTGAAACCAGCCTTCCGCATCGCCCGCCAAAAAGCGCCGCAGCTCATGATGGAAGTCGTCTGCCCACACCACGTCAAAGCCCCAGCCACCGCCGCCGGCGGGCTCCAGATAGCGGTAATCGTTGGCGCTGTTCTCGGCGATGAGCACGATCGATCGGCCGGCCGGTACGCTGGCTCTCGCCGCGGTGGTGAGCTCCTCAAGGACGTGGCGCGGCGAGGCATCGTGCATCTGCCCGGTGGCATCCAACCGCAGGCCGTCCACCCGAAAGTCGCGCAGCCATTGCGTTGCGTTGTCCACCACCAGCTTGCGGGTCCAGGGGCTGCCCGGCCCGTCGTAGTTGAGCGCATCACCCCACGGCGTACGGTAACGGTCTGTGAAATAGTAGGCCGAGAACTGGCGCAGATAGTTGCCCTCGGGACCCAGATGGTTGTACACCACATCGAGGATCACGCCCAGCCCCGCGGCGTGGGCGGCGTCCACGAAGCGGGCCAGCGCCAGCGGGCCACCGTAGTTGTGGCTCACCGCGAATGGCTGCACACCGTCGTAGCCCCAGCCCCAGCGGCCAGGCGACTCCGCCAGTGGCATCAGCTCGATGGCATTCACGCCGACATCGCGCAGGTACGCCAGCCGCCCGATCAGCGCGTCAAGCGTGCCCGCCTCGGTCGCGGTGCCCACGTGGCACTCGTAGATCACCAGGCCTTCCGGGCCGATGCCGCGCCAGTCCCGCGCCAGCCAGTGCAGCTGGCCCACATCCACGAGCTCGCTGGGGCCGTGCACGCCCAGCGGCTGGAAGCGGGAATAGGGGTCGGGGAGCCGGGCGCCACCATCCAGCCGGTAGCGATACCGTGTGCCTGCACCCACCGGCAGCCGGGCAAACCAGGTGCCCGCAACCTCCGGCTCCATGGTGAAGGGCGGCTCGCCGGAGTCCACCAGGTCCACCTCCACCAGCCGCCGTTGTGGCGCCCACACCCGGAACTCAGCCCCTTCCTTGCCCAGGCAGCCGCCCATGCGCAGCGAGCCGATGTCGGCGGAATCCAGCATGGCCGCGAGCAGTGCCTACCGAAACAGCTGGTCCACGATTTTGGCCCGCACGTCCCGCGCAGCCAGCACGCGGTAGTAGCTCTCGCGGCGAACCTCGGGCGGAGCCTGGCTGAGGGCCACCGCGCGAAAGGCGTTCAGGATCACCTGCTCCTGCTGCATGAGGCCGCGGTGGATCATGTTCACGTCCCACATGGGGCGGCGGCTGGCCCACCAGAACTGGCAGCTGTGTTCGGCGCGATCCATCAGGCTGCGGGCGATGCGCGCAAATGATCGGCTGCTTTCACTATCCGCGTGCTGCTGCGCCTCGTGCAGCAGCTCCTGGCAGATGAGCAGGTGCTCCCACTGCAAGCGGTGCACCTCGTTATCCGGCGAGTTCCACAGGGGATAGGGGTTGCCGGCGTCGATATCCTCCGCGCTGGTGCTCCACGACGAGGCCTTCGGCTCAACCACTTGCCCGGTCGGGAACTTGTCGAGCAGCTGGCTGATGGTCACGGCCTGTATCTCACCCTCGCGTTCCGCCTGAAAATCCAGCAGGGCGCTGTGCTGGCCCGCGGCGGTTTTTCGGGTAGGCCCGCTGCCGGCCAGCGCGGCAAGCGGCTGCTCCTCCGCCAGCGCCTCGTACACCTCGGCCAGGAACACGGTTTCCCAGTCCTTGATGTGATGCCCAAAGGTCTCGGCATCCTGCGCGGTTATCACGTACACGTCGCCATCCTCTGAGCTGCCCAGATCGCGCAGGTGCGCGAGAAAGCCGGGCCCATCGAGCGATTGGAACGACACCTTGTTGGAGAGCACGTCGTCGCGGAAGAACACTGAGAGCGACCCTTCGGAGCCGGTGACCTGGTGGATCACATCCAGCGGCCAGGCCACCGGGCAGGCCACGCCGCTGACCAGCACCCACTGGTACCCCTGCGCCACGATGCTGTCCACAATCGCGCTGCTGAAGCACATTTCCGGAGGGAAGAAGCCACGGGGCTGGTACACGTCGCCAAAGAAGTGGCGGTTCACGGCATGGTTGCGCCCAATCTGGCGGCGGCGCTCATCCTCGGAAATAAGGGGCAGAATGGGATGAAACTGGCCGGAGCCCACGAACTCCACCTGCCCGCGCGCAGCCAGCTCACCCAGGCCATCGATCACGTCCTGAAAGCCGTTCTCCCACAACATCTCCGTGAGCACGCCGTTGATGTTCACGGTGACGCAGGCGTTGCGATGCCGGCGAAACACATCGATCAATGGGCGATAGCTCTCGTCGCACACGCGGCGGAGCACATCGTGCAATTGGCCCGGCGGCTGGTAAAAGTGCAGCAGCGACGCCCAGTACATCACCTCATTGTCCCCCACCCACGACAAGGGACGGCGCTGAGCAAGATCACGGCCAGGTATGCCGCTTGCTGATAGGCGGTCCAGGTGCAGTGCATCTCGGCCGAGCACGCTGGCCGTATGTCACAAGGGCCGGTAGGGTGGGCCGCGTGGGTTGGGGACGGGTGGCCGTCCCCTGGCAAGCCCAGTACAAGGGCAGGAGAGCAGTGAATGGCCACCAGCCGCTATCCCGATCGCGACTCCGGCCCGCCAGGGCACGAGTTGCTGGCGCGGCGCCGGGCGGCGCTGAGGCGCCGCAAGAAGGTCAGCCTGGCCTGGGCGGGAGCGGCCATCGCCATCGTCCTGGGCGTGGCAACCGGCCTGGCGGTGCTCCTGAGCAGCATGGTGCTGCTGCCCACCTCCGCCCTGGCCACAGCCGCGGCGGGCATGGTGGCGCAGGCCGCGGGCACGCTGCCGGCGCCGCATCAGTTCCCGGTGGATTCGCTGGTCTACGACCGCGGCGGCCAGCTTCTGGCGGATATTCACGTACCAGGCACCTCGCGCCTCCCGGTCGCGCTCAAGGACGTTTCGCCCGCGCTGGTACGCGCCACGGTAGACGTTGAGGATCGCAACTTCTGGACAGAGGGCGCCATCGACCCCGTGCGCCTGGTTGCCGCGGCCTGGCACGACGTTCGATACGGCAGCTCGTTGCAGGGCGCCAGCACCATCACTCAGCAGCTCGCCAAAGTGACGTACCTGAGCGATTCGCCCACCATCGCCCGCAAGCTTCGTGAGCTGTTCGTGGCCAGCCACCTGGAACGATCCCTCTCCAAGAACCAGATTCTCCAGGCCTACCTGAACAACATTCCCTACGGCCACGGCGCGGTAGGCATCGAAGCGGCAGCGCAGACCTACTTCAGCGCCACCGCCGCCAAGCTCGACGTCGCGCAGGCCGCGCTGCTGGCCGGCCTGCCCGATGCACCCAGCCAGCTGGACCCCATCAGATACCCCACGGACGCCAAACAGCGGCAGCAACTGGTGCTGGACGCGATGGTGCGCGCCGGCGACATCACCTCGGAGCAAGCGGCGACCGCCTTCGCGGAGCCACTGCACTTCGCCTCCGGCGCAGCGGATAACATAAACCTGCAACCAGCCTTCGTGGCGCGCGCGCTGCAGCAGGCCACGGCCGGCACGAAGGTCAACCCCGCGACCGCGGGCCTCACAGTGATGACCACGCTGGATTCGCACTTGCAGAGCCTGGCCCAGCAGACGGTGACGGACCAGGTGCGCGGCTTGGCCAACCTGCAAGTCACCGATGGTGCGCTGGTGAGCATGGACCCTACCACCGGCAACGTGCTGGCGTACGTCGGCGGAGCCGGACCCGGTGCCCCCGGATCACAGATCGACATGGCCGCCGTGCCGCGCCAACCTGGCTCGTCCTTCAAGCTGTTCACCTACTCCACGGCCATCCAGGAGCGCAAGGTCACCATGCTCACGCCGGTGTACGACGGCCCCTTCAGCCTGCCCACGGGCGGCGGGCCCTCCGGCAACCAGCCCTGGACGGTGCACGATTACGACTTGCGCTATCACGGTGTGCTGCCGGTCGAGATGGCCCTAGGCAACTCGCTGAACATCCCCGCGGTCAAGATCGAGCTGCTCACAGGCATCCCCAACATCGTGGAGACGGCTCGAGCGATGGGCGTAACCACGCTTACTCAGCGGGACAGCAGCTATTCGCCCAGCCTCACCCTGGGCGCCTACCCAGTGCCGCTGTGGGAGATGGCCCAGGCCGCCACAGCCTTCGCCAGCGGCGGTGAGCTGCACCCCGCGCGCTTCGTCTCATCCGTGAAAGACGCCGCGGGTCACGAGCTGCTCAAACTCGCCGCGCCGCGCCAGGTGCTCGATGCCGGCACGGTCTTCATCATGAACCAGATGCTCGGCGACGACAGCAACCGGACCATGGAATTCGGTGCCCACTCCGCGCTCACGTTGCCCAATCACATCGTCTCCGCCAAAACCGGCACCACCAACGATTTCAAGGACAACCTCACCATCGGCTGGACGCCGCGCCTGGTGACCGCGACCTGGGTGGGCAACGCGGATGACCATCCCATGCATGGCACCACCGGGGTCACTGGCGCGGCGCCGATCTGGCACGCTTTCATGCTGGCGGCGCTGCGGGGCCAGCCGGATAACTGGCCCGCCGCGCCGGTTGACGTGCTGCCGGCTGAATACGGGGGCCGCCGCGGCTATCTGCTGCGAGGCAGCTCGGTTCGTTACGTACCGGAGCTCGTTCGTGGCGCACCGGCGCCCAAGCCTTCGGCCAGCCCCTCGCCCAGCGCCAGCGCCGCGGCTGCCGTTGGCCCTTCCGCCAAGCCGTCGCCACCCGGCAAGAGCAAGCATTCCCAACATGGGCAAGGCTGAACCAGGCCGCGGGCGATAGGCACTCCGCCAGATACGAGAGGGTGAGCCAAAAGCTGAGCCGGGCGGCGGCCGGTTGAACGGGCCGCCGCGCACGTCACATCAGCCGGCCCGATGGCTGAGGGCGCACAGGGGACACAGGCCGGTCGCGCTGAAGCGGGGCAGCTCTCGGCCGCAGCTCAAGCACACCAAGTGGCGCTGCACGCGATTGCGGCGCGCCCAGTCCTTCACCGCGTCCACGCTCACGCGGAACTCCACGGCGAGGCGGGTGATGGCGGAGGAGCTGTACTTCTCCCGCAGCAGATTGAGGCAAATGGGACACAGCGAGCGGCCCAGCGGCTCCTTGCGATAAGGAAAACCGTTGCCGCAATACGTGCACAGGCCGATGGTGACTCGGGGCATCGTTTTACGAGACCTTTGCTGCCGGCGGCCGGCGGAGCCGGCTGATGTCTCTGTGTGCCTGGCCGCCTGGCGGTGGAAGTGGAGGGACGCAGTATGGCGTAGGGTGCATGCGTTCCAAAGGGAGCTCGCGGTGTTCGGCTCTGGAGTGCAACAAACGCAAATCCCGTGCCGTGGCGCAAGCCCGGTGCTCTCTCCCCTGCTCGCACGCCGGCCAGTGAAGGTGAAGTGCGTGCACTGGGAACCATTCCACGGCCAGCCGGGGGCACAGGCTGTAAGCTCGGTAGCGTGAAGTACCGTCAGCTGGGACGAACCAACCTGAGTGTTTCCCTGCTGGGCCTGGGCAGCGGTGGCGAAAACCGCCTTGGCCACGCCCAGAACCTGCAGCACCAGGAGGTGCATCGCCTGGTGCGCCATGCGTTGGACCTGGGCATCAATCTCATTGATACGGCACCGGCTTACACGGGTGCCGAGGAGGTATTGGGCGAGGCGCTGCGGGGCGTTCCTCGCGAGAGCTACGTGCTGTGCACCAAGTTCAACGCCCGTCGCGGCGACCCCGATACCGGCGGGCTGCGCGCCTCACTGGAGGCAAGCCTGCGCCGGCTGCGAACCGAATACGTGGACGTGCTGTACTTCCACGGCCTATCGCCCAGCACCTACTCGGACACGGTGGACCGTTTCATGGATGAGATGCGCCAGGCTCAGGCCGATGGCCTCACCCGCTTCCTGGGCATGACCGAGCTGTACGAAGTGGACGCCTCGCACGAGGCGCTGCTCCGCGCCCTGCGCGAGGACCTCTTTGACGTACTCATGCTTGGCCATAACTTGATCTCGCCGGGCGGCCTGGTAGAGGTGCTGCCCGCCGCGCTGCAGCGCAACGCTGGCGTGGTGGTGATGTGCGCCGTGCGCAGCATCATTTCCCGGCCGGATCGCCTGCAGGCGCACATTCGGGAGTGGAAGGACGCGGGCGTGCTGGTGGAGGATGCCGTGCCGGATGATGCGCCGCTCGACTGGGTGCTGGGGCCGGACTTCCGTACCTTGACGGACGCCGCCTACGCCTTCGCCGCGGAATCGCCGGCAGTCAGCTCGGTACTCACCGGCACCACCAACCGCGAGCACCTGGAAGCGAACGCCCGAGCCATCATGGGCCCATCTCTGCCCGCGGCTGTGAGTCAGCGCCTGCGTAACACGTTCATTCCTGCCAATCGCAGCGTGCTCCTGCACCGGATCAGCGGCTGAGGCCCGCTCGGCGCGCCCGCGGCGCGATGGAGGGTCGACCCGAAGCACCTGTGCGAGAATCGGGAAACCGCGGTCAAGGGCCGTGCCGCACCTTGGACCGCGGTGTCGTTATCTCGGAGTTGTTGTGACCGGACATCACCCATCATGAAGGCAGGCGCGCACCCGGGGGCACAGGAAACCAGCACATGCTGAGCCGAGCATTCATCCGCCGCAACCCGGAGGCGGTGCGCCAGGCAGTGCGCCAGAAAGCTCTGACCCTGGATGTGGATGCCCTCCTGGCAGCCGACGCTGGTGAGCTGGCCGCGCAGTCCCGCCTGGACGGCCTCCAGAGCCAGCGCCAGGCCATCTCCAAGGGCTTCCAGCGGGCCACGGCTGAAGAGCGCACGGCGCTGCAGGCCCAATCACGCGCGCTGGGCGAGGAGATCGGCCAGCTGCGGCAGACGCACGCGGCGCTGCAGGCCAGCCTGCAGGAGCTGCTGTGGCAGGTGCCGCAGCTGGCCTGGGAGGGCGCGCCTGTGGGGCCCGATGCCAGCGCCAATACGCTGGTGCGGCAGTGGGGGGCGCCGCCCACATTCGGCTTCACGCCGCGCGATCACGTAGAGCTGCTGGAGATGCACGGTTGGGCCGACTTTGACCGCATCGGCAAGGTTTCCGGCAGCCGGACCTATGCTCTACGGGCGGACATGGTGCTGCTGGAATCCGCCCTGCAGCGCTTCATGTTCGACCTGCTGGTGAGCAAGGGGTTCACCCTGCTGAGCGTCCCTTCGCTGGTGCGCGAGCCGGCGCTGTATGGGATGGGCCAGTTCCCTAAGGCGCGTGACGATGTGTACTACCTGCCGGCCGACGACCTGTATCTCTCCGGCACGGCCGAGGTGATCCTCACCGGGCTGCACATGGGGGAGATCCTTTCCGAAGCGGAGCTGCCGCTGCGCTACGCCGGCTTCTCGGCCTGCTTTCGACGCGAATCCGGCAGCTTTGGGCGCGATGTGCGCGGCCTGCTGCGGGTGCACCAGTTCTACAAGGTGGAGCAGTACGTCATGTGCCGGAACGACGTGGAGGAGTCCGCCCACTGGCACGCCCAGCTGCTGGCCGCCGCGGAGGAGGTGCTGCAGGCGCTGGAGTTGCCCTACCAGGTAGTGGAGTGCTCCACGGGCGACATGGGCCTCGGCAAGTTCCGCATGAATGATCTTGAAACGTGGCTGCCCGCGCAGCAGCGCTACTTCGAAACGCACAGCTGCTCCACCCTGCACGACTGGCAGGCGCGCCGCGCCAACCTACGCTACCGGACCAAGGAGGGCAAGGTGGAGTTCGTCCACACCCTCAACAACACCGGCATCGCCACGCCGCGCATCATCGCGCCGCTGCTGGAGAACCACCAGCTGGAAGATGGCAGCGTGACCGTTCCGCGGCGCCTGCGCCCCTACCTGGGGGGCCGAGAATCCCTGGGCTGATGAAAGGAGAACACGCGATGGATGGCTTTCGGATGTATGCCACAGCCGATGGTGAGTCGCACTTTGCCGAACTGGAGCTGGATTACCAGGCCACCAGCGCTACTGTCGCCCGCACCAGCCCCATCGGCGCCAGCAACGTCATCTTCAACCGCGTGCGAGCGGGCATGGTGTTGGACTGGCATCACGCGCCGCGCCGCCAGTACGTGTTCGTGCTGGCCGGCGAGTACGAGCTGGAAGTGAGCGATGGTGCCGTGCGCCGTGTGCTCCCCGGCACCGTGTTCCTCGCCGAAGACTTAAGTGGCAAAGGGCACATCATGCGCGTGCCGGAGGACCACGAGGTGTACATCGCCTTCGTGCCGCTGGAGGACCAGCAGCCCACGAGCTGAACAGGCCGCCGAATCAGCGCCGCAACGCGGCCTGCCAGCGCTGATGCAGCTCGGCGACGTCGTCCAGCACCAGCTCGGGCAGCTCACCTTCGGGCAGGCGGTCCACGTCGCCCCGGCTCGTCTGGCCCGAAAGCACCAGCGTAGAATGCGCGCCGCCCGCGCGGGCCATGGGCATGTCGCTATCCAGCGAATCGCCCACCATCACCGCCTGCGCGGCCTCCAGCCCCAGCCGAGTCAGCGCGCGGCGCAGCATCTCCTGGCTGGGCTTGCCGATGCAGCGGGAGGGGCGCCCGCAGGCGTTGCTGAGGGCCGCGGCGATGGCCCCGCAGCCGGGCTCCAGCGTGTGCTGGATGGGGTTCACGCGGTCGTGGTTCACGGCGATGAACTCCGCGCCACTAAGCAGGGCGTTCAGCGCAACTTGCAGCTTGGCGTAGGTAAGGTCGTGGTCCAGCCCAACCACCAGGCAAGCCGCCGGCCCATCGTCCACCAGTTCCCAGCCCGCCGCCGCCAGCTGCTCCCGAATCCAGTCCGAGGCGATGGTGGCCAGGCGGCCCTTGGGCTGGCGCCGAACGCGATCATCCACCAGCAGTTCCGCGGCGGTGATCACCTCATTTGCGCTGGTAGGCACTCCCAGCGAGGTGAGTTTTTGCGCCACCACCTCGGGGCCGGAGCGCGAATTGTTGCTGAGGAAGAAGGGGCGCAGTTCCTGCTCGCGCAGAAAGGCAACCAGCTCCGCCGCGCCGTGGCACAGCTGGTTGCCGCGATACATCACCCCATCCAGGTCCAGCAGCGCCGCCTGGATCTCGCGAAATTCCATGCTCACCCAGTATGCGGCATGAGGACACCGCGGAGGCGGGACTGCCACCACTGCCCGATCGGTTCAGTCGAATACGAGCACGGTACGGGCAACCTCGCCGGCCTGCATGGCGCGAAAGGCTTCGTTCACGTCATTCAGATGCCCGCGACGCGAAACCATCTCATCCAGCAGCAACCGGCCTTGCTGGTAAAAGTCCAGGTAACGCGGAATATCGGTCCGGAACTGGTTGGAGCCCATGCGTGACGTTTGAACGCGGCACTCCTGCCGAATGGCCAGCCAGGGAAACTGGATGACGGCATCGGGCGGCAACACGCCCACGATAGTCGCCGTGCCACGAATAGCCAGGCACTCGATGGCCTGGCGCACCAATCCCGCGTTCCCCACCGCCTCAAAGGCGTGGTCCACGCCCAGCCCGCTGCTGAGTGCGCGGACGGCTGCCACGGCATCGTCCCTGGTGCCGTTCACGGTGTGCGTCGCACCCAGGCGCGTGGCCATTTCCAGCTTGGCATCGAACTGATCCACGGCGATGATCTGCCGTGCGCCGCCAATGCGTGCGCCCTGAACAATGGACAACCCCACGCCGCCGCAGCCGAACACGGCCACAGTTTGCCCGGCCTGCAGGCCGGAAGTTCGCAGCGCCGCGCCCACTCCGGTGAGCACGCCGCAGCCAACCAGTGCCGCGCGATCCAGCGGCACAGCTGGGTCGATCTTCACCAAGGAGTTCTCGTGCAGCAGCATGCGTTCCGCGTAGCTGCCGATGTCCGCGAACGACCACACCTTCTCGCCGCGCTGCGAAAGCCGTGGGGCCGTGGCCGCATCGCGCGGGATGATGCCGCCGGTGCACAAATTAGGATGCCCGGCCAGGCACTGCGGGCAGGCGCCACAGAAGCCGGAGAGGCAGGCCACCACGTGATCGCCAGGCGCGAGCGTGCTCACCTGCTCGCCGACCGTCTCTACAATGCCGGCGCCTTCGTGGCCCAGCACCATGGGCTGCTCGGAGTAGCGCGAGTCGCCATTCACCACGTGCAAGTCGCTGTGGCACACGCCGGTCGCCACGGTGCGCACCAGCACCTCCCGCCCTCGCGGCCGGTCCACCTCAATCGATTCGATCATGAGTGGTTGGTGCGGCTCGCGAAAAACTGCCGCCTGCATGCCATGCCCTCCGTACGCTGAAGTCCGCGCAAAGTGTCCCGCGCGGCACGCCAGCGGCGCAACTGGCCCAACAATGAAGAGCCCCGGACCGAAGCTTAAGCTCCACGCCCGGGGACAATAAACCCCGGCACAGCCGGGGAACGGAAGCAAGTGTAACGCAGAGTGCCGCGGGCGCCAACCAGTACCATGTAGGAACGTGGGCAATCTCTGCATTTTTGTCGATGCCGGCTACCTCTTCAAGCAGGGGTCCAGCGCAGCCCTGCACGCGAAGCTGGGCCGGCATGACCTGCTGTTCAACGCGCTCGATTTCATGGCCGCCTTACGCGCCTGGCTGCGCGAGTGCTACCCCGAGGACGAGCTGCTGCGCACCTACTGGTACGACGGGGCCAAGCAGGGCGTGCCCTCGCCGGATCAGCTCGACGTAGCATCGCTGGCGTTTGTGAAGCTGCGGCTGGGCCGCATCAATTCCGCGGGCCAGCAAAAGGGCGTGGACACCCTCATGGTGCGCGATCTTATGGTGCTTTCGCAGGAGCGCTCCATCCATCGCGCGGTCGTCCTCTCGGGCGACGAGGATCTTCGCGAAGGGATCGAGTACGCGCAGGACCGCGGCGTTCGCGTGGCCCTGGTGGGGATCGACGCCGCGGGCGATCGCAGCCAGTCCGTGGAGCTGGTCCGCGAATCGGACGAAAACCTGCTCCTGCCCCAGAACATCCTTGACGGCATGCTGGAGCGCCGCACACCACCCCGCCGCAAGCCCGCCAAGGGCCAAGCCGACCTGCCCAGCGGCCCCGCGGAGGGTGTGCTCGCCAGCGCCGGGAACGCTCTGGGCAGCTTCCATGTCGCACCCGTGGCCAGCCCCGCCTCGCCCGGAAGCGATCAGCCGCTGGGGTCGGCGGCCGCCGAGGGTCTTGCCACCGCGAAGCGACCCACAGCTCGCCGATCCCGAGGGCGGCGCGCGGGAGCGGAAGCGCCGGCGACAGCCGTGCCGCCCGCCACCGCGCTGCCCCTTCTCACCGAGGAGTCCGTGCCGCTGGCTGAGGCAGAGGAAACTCAGCAGCCTTGGGGCGATGTCCGGCCCCGGGCAGGCGAAGACGGATCGGCGGGTGCGAGCCGATCGCGCCGGGGCCCCCGCAAGAGCAAGCCAGCCCCGGCGCCCATGCCAGAGGATGGGTCTGGCGGCAAGCTCGCGGAGGCAGAGGCTGTTGGGGAACAGCTGGCGGGCATTGCGACAGAGTTCGCCAACGATTGGATCAGCAAAGCGGCCGCGGCCGATCTTGCCGCCATCGTTGCGAGCCGCCCACGCATTCCGCGCGGACTCGATGCCGCCATGCTGCAGCGGGCCACGCAAACGCTAGGTGGAAGCAGCATCGGCGATGCTCCGCGCCGCATCATGCGGGCCGCCTTCTGGGCCGCGATCGACGCGCATACGGAGAGCTGACCGCATGCGCGGGCCTCACACCAACGGCTCAGCCTTGTGACAGCACAGCGGCGGGACCTGACACCACCCTCCCGCGGCCCAGCCCGCTGGCTTCTTCTCGACTGAAGAGAGCAACGGCCGGTGAAGGCCGGCCCGGTCAGCCGGGTACGACCGCTGGGGCCTTCAGCCGCCGGGCAGCGGCTTGGTAACCGGCGATCAGGACGGCTACGTCGCTGGAGTAGGCGACGATCTTCACGCCGGCCGCGATCCAACGCTCAGCATCGTCCAGGTTCTGCACCAGCATGGCCACGTCCTTGCCGTGGCGCCTGGCAGCATCAATGAGCCGCCGGCGATGCTCATCGATCGTCTCTTTTTCGCGCGGTGTGCCGAATACTCCTAACTCCTGTGCCAGGTCCGAAGGGCCCAGCGTCACTGCGTCGATGCCCGGCGTGGCGACGATCTCATCCAAATGGCTGAACGCCTCAGCCGATTCCAGCATGATGGTGACGTGCACCTGGCGGTTCAGCTCTTCCAGCTTGGCCCCACCCTGAAAGTCGTTGTGCGAGCCGATGCCGGCCATGCCCCGCATGCCCTGGGGAGCGTAGTGCGCCGCCTGGGCCACTTGCCGTGCAATGTCGGGCGTATCCACCTGCGGCACGTGCAGGCACCACACGCCCGCGTCCAGCAGCCGGGTGATCCATTCGCGGTTACCCTCGGGCGGCCGCACCACCAGTGGAAAGTTCAGTGCGCGGGCCAGGATGGCGAAATCCGCCACCGTTTCGATGGATGGTGAGGAGTGCTCCATGTCCAGCCGGGCGTAATCCAGCCCGGCGGTCTTCAGAAGCGTGAGCGTCGCCGGGTTGCGCGCCAGGTTCAGCCAGGTCCCCAGCTGAATCTCGCCGCGAGCGAGCCCTGCCTTCAGGGGATTGATGCTCAGCGCGGTGCTGCCGTTGTCGCTCATCTTCGCTGCTCGGCGCCCTTCACAGCGCCCGTTCAATCACCCAGGAGCGCTGGCCTTGAGCGGCCAGCAAGCGGCCGAAGACCATGCCCGGGAAGTGCGCGGCCGCCACGGGAATATCCTTCCCTTCGATCTCTCGCGCCATGGCATTGCGCGTGCGCTTGGCCAGCTGGGGGTCCACATCGCCCATGCCGGCCCACTCCTCGTCGAGCAGTTCCACCGGGCAGTGCACCACATCCCCCAGCAGCATGCCCCGCGCAGCGCCGGAGGAGAGCACCATGATGGTGCTGCCGGGGGTGTGTCCCGGCGCCATCATGGCATCGATGCCCGGCACAATCGGCCCGCTGCCGCTCCAGGTAGCACAGCGCTGCACCACCGGCTCCAGCACCGAGGTCACGCGCTCGTCCTTGCCGTAGAAGTGCTCCCAATCGCGGCTGTCGCAGCGGTAGGTGGCGTTGGGGAACACCACTTTGCCCTCCACCGAAGCCCACCCAATGTGATCGAAGTGCAGGTGCGTGAAGATGACATCCGTGAGGTCCTCGGGCTTCACACCCAACGCCGAAAGGCTCTGCAGCAGCTTGCCGCCAGTGAAGATGGGATTGGGTCGATCGCCAAAGCCGCAGTCCACCAGTGTCACTCTGTCGCCCGCGCCGCGAACGAGAAAGCCGCCGATGTCGAACTGCACCTTTCCCTCGGGCGTAAGAAACTGGCTGTGCTGCGCCCACATCTCATTCGTGGTGCCGGGAAAGCGGGTGGGGTCCAGCAAACCCACGCCGTCGTACACCGCGTCCACGGTCAAGTCGCCAATCTGCATCGCCTTCCCCTTCGCCCTGGATTGAGCAGCATCATACCGGGTGCCCGCGGGGAGCGCGAGAGGCGCCGCCGGGTGCGCTTCGGCTGTCTACCGTAAACTCAGCGAGGCATGCAGCGCGCTCACGTGTCGACCCCGCGATGAGAGCGAGCTTCGTTGACGTCCTACGCTGCCCGAAATGCCGCGGCAACGTGGCACTGGCTCAGGATGGGAGCCTCTCACGTGCAGCCGGGGGCGACATAGCGGAGGGCTGGCTCAGCTGCTCTTGTGGCGAATCGTTCCCCATCATTCGCGGCATTCCGCGGATGCTGCTGGGGCAGCTGCGAGCCATCGCTTTGGCAGACTATCCAGAGTTCTTCCGGCGCCCAGGCGCCGCGGCCCGAGGCTGGCAAACAGGTGGCATGAGCCGGCCGGACGAGCAAGCGAAGGCCAGGACGGCGGCCAGCTTCGGATACGAGTGGGACGCCTTCTCGACCATGCTGCCGGTCTATCAGCAGAACTTCATCTGGTACACCGAGCCCCTGGGCCGGTTCAACTGGCGCGCCAGCCGCGTGCTCGATGCCGGGTGTGGGACGGGCCGGCATGCCTATCACGCCCTCGCCCGAGGTGCCCACGTTGTAGGGGTGGATTTAAGCCGAGCCATCGACGTGGCCGCGGCCAACGCCAGCCACGTCACCGGAGCCACGGCCGATTTTGTGCAGGCCGATCTGTGCCAGTTACCGTTTGCGGCAGCGACATTCGACCTTGTGTACTCGCTGGGCGTCCTGCATCACCTTCCGGATCCCGAGCAGGGCGCCAGCTCACTGAGCTCAATGCTGAAGCCAGGCGGCCAGATGCTGGTGTATCTGTACTGGAACCTGGAGGGCGAGCCCGTATGGCGCAAGCGCCTGCTGGCGGCGGTCAACACCCTAAGGCACGTCACGCGCCGCATGGACTTCGCAACGCTCAGGCGCTTCTCGCGCCTCTTCTCCGCGGCCTGCTACTGCGCGCTGGTCGTTCCCGGCCGCATTTGGGGGGGCCGCGTTGGCCACTCGTTGCCGCTCTCCTTCTACCAGGCCTACCCCTACCGGGTGCTGTACAACGACACCTTCGATCGCTTCTCGGCGCCCCTCGAGCGCCGCTACAGCAGCCAAGAAGTCGCCACCCTGCTTACCCAGGCTGGCCTCAACGTGCAAGCGATTCTCCGTGGCTCCGGCTGGCGCGCATCCGCCCAGGGCGCATTGCACAGCCGCTGACACGCGTCCTCGCCGGACCCATGCCCGAACCACCTCGCAGCGGCTCGCGGGCCGTGTGCTCATGCGCCGGCAGCGGCGGAGGTCATCCACAATGCCAGTGTCCACTGGCGCCCGTCGTATCCCATTGCTGCCAGGTGATGCTCAGCCCCCGCACTGTCGTGAGGAGCACCGAAGCACAGCTTCGCCGAAACGATGCGGGGCCGATAATGGCCGCATGAGCTTCCCTCTCGAACTCGTCTCGCTTACCACCGCCGACGGTGTCCGCCTCGATGGCAGTGTAGTTGTCCCGGAGCAGCGTCGCGATCTCGGCTTTGACGCGGTGATCCTCCATCACGGCGTCGGCAGCAACTTCTACGGAACATCTTTCTTTGGGCCTATGCAGGAATGGCTGTCGCAGGCCGGCTGTGCCGTGCTGCGCGTGAACAATCGCGGACATGAGCTCGCCTACAATACGCCACGCGGGCGGCTCGGCGCGGCCTTCGAGCTGGTCGCGGACAGTGTTCAGGACTGGACTGCCTGGCTCGACTTCGCGGCGGCGCGAGGATGGCACAGGGTCGTGCTGTGGGGCCACAGTCTGGGCGCCGTCAAGACCATCTTCTTCCTGGCCACGCAGCAGGACCCACGGATCGTGCGAGCCATCGCCGCGTCACCACCGCTGTTCTCGTTCAGTGAGTATCAGACAAAAGAAGGCGCTGCCCAGTTCCAGGAGCAATGGCACCGCGGGCAAGAGCTGCTGGCGCAGGGCAAACCGGATGAGCTGATGCCCGTAACCGTGCCCACGCGTGCGCTGCTCACGGCTCGGACCTACACCGAGAAGTACGGGCCCGACGAGCGCTTTAACATCTTGCGCTTACTCCCGGCGGTCCGCATTCCGCTCCTGTTGACACTGGGCGGTGAGGAAGGGGCAGGGCCACACCAGCCGGACTGGCTCGCCTTCGGCGGCCTCGCGAATCGACTCCAGGAGCTCGCTTCCGGTTTGGAGCGCGCGGAGTTCCGGCTCATTCCGGAGGCCAATCATCGTTACGAGCACAAGGAAGCGGAGCTCTGGTCCGCGGTGGCCGCATGGCTGGGACTCAGCATCCCCAACCTCGCTCCGTCCGCGGCGAAACCGACAGTCTCGCACCCAGGCCGCTGAGAACTCAGGATCGGGCCGTCGGATACAGCGAGGTTAACGTTCACCAATCATCCTACTTTCCGAGTCCAAGAGCAGCGCGAGGATCGACGATGGGACGGCCATACTGTCTGCGTCGATTCCCGAGCGATGAGGGCGTTATGGAAGCATCCATTGGCCGCATCTGAGCGAGATTGGCTCGGATTGAAAGGATCAGATGTCCGTTATGACCAAGGCATGCGCACGCTCACTCACAAAAGCTGGCAAGCACCACACTCATTGGCTGGCGAGCCAGGGTTCGAACCTGGGACGAAGGTGCCAAAGACCTTTGTGTTACCGCTACACCACTCGCCAATTCGTGCTGGCTGAGCACCCTTAGAGGGTATCAATAAAGCTGAACCGTCGGGGCTGCATGTCTTCCAACGAGGCCGTTCCGATCCCTCGTTACG
>JBOGTU010000210.1:0-7830 GCA_050695655.1 Chloroflexota bacterium
CCTCGATACCGGCCACAATCCTGAACTGGAAGGGCATCAAATCTGGATTCGGGCTTGGCAAACGCACTGAAGCAGCTCCGAGCTTTGAGGCCGTTATTAATGCCGACGCTCCGCGACCCGCGGATGACGCCATTCTGGGACCACGGCGCACGGACGCGAGGAACCCCGTGCGTTTCAGCACTCGCTTTCGCCTTCGAGTCGCGGCGGGCCAGTACGAGAACCAGTACATCGGGCCGGCCGAATGGTGGGTTTCGTATGGCGCGTACTACGCGACACTGACGAAGGACGCTGCTTCGGCAATACGCCTGTCCTTTGAGCTGGGAACCATCGATAATAGATTGGCCCAGCAGCCAGTCTGCCACGGCGCGTTCGTCTACCTTAACACGCACGAGTCACTAAACAACCAGCCGCCATATCTCTCGTGCAGAGATGAGAGTTACGAAGGACCGCGCTCGGATTGCTACTACGCCAAGGACAGCGACACGGCCAGCCTGTTTTGGATGGTTAAGCTTGCCGACCCCTCCCTAGCTTTCGTCGGCCAGCCGATTCACGATGGCGACTTGGTGTTTCTCGAGAACCGCGCGCTGCCAAGTTTCAAGTTTTGGCTGCCTGGGCGGTTGATACCCAGCAAAGGCGAAAACTCAACTTACCTGTCGGCCAGCAATGACGCCGCCTATGGACAGCTTGACGTTGGGCGCTGGGTGGTCGAACTGGTTGCTGAGTCGTGAGCGCGAATCCGTTTATCAGGAGGCGTTTGGGCAGAATCGCTGCGCTGATGATAGCCACGAGCGTAGCAACTTCGGCTGCTCCCACGCCCGCCTTCGCCGCCAGCCTGACTTGGACCGGAGGGGCCGGCGACGGCAACTGGGCGACGGCCAGCAACTGGAGCCCTGTGCAATCCCCGGCTACGGGCGACGCCCTTACACTGACGACCGCCGGGGCTCCCGCCCCCAACAACGACCTGACAGGCGTCCAGCTTCAATCGGTGACGATCAGCAGCAGTTTTGGGGTACAGATCTCGGGCAACGCGATCGCCCTGCAGAGTGGTGGCTCGATTACGGACACGTCGGCGGCCGGTGACGGGGTGAATGTAGCCCTCACGCTGAACGGGCCAGCGACGATCGCGACCAGTGGGTCCGCCACGAATCTCAGCTTTAGCGGGGCCATCACTGGCACGGGCGGCCTAACGCTGACGAACAATTCGGCTGATGAAAATCTATCTTTCAGTGGCGCTGCCGAGACGTACAGCGGAACCACGACCGTTAGCGGAGCCTACCCCATCCTTGTCAACACCGGCGCTAGCCTCCCGGCCAGCACCGCCGTCAACATCGTGAGCGGTGGCATCAGGCTCAGAACGAGCAACACCGTCGGCTCCCTGTCTGGGGGCGGCTTGATAGCGAACGCCTCGGGCGGCGCTCTCACGCTGACAGTCGGCGGCGACAACACAAGCACCACCTATTCGGGCGTTGTGGAAGACGTGAACGGGGCGCTCAGCCTCACTAAGCAGGGCTCTGGTACGCTCACCCTGTCCGGCGCCAACACGTACACCGGCGGCACGACTGTCAGCGCCGGCACGCTGCAGGGCACGACCACCAGCCTGCAAGGCAACGTCACCGACAACGGCGCCGTGACCTTCAACCAGGCGTCCAATGGCACCTACGCCGGCAACCTGTCCGGTACGGGTGGCGTGACCGTCAGCGGCGGCGGCACCGTCACCCTCTCCGGCAGCAACACCTACAGCGGCGCCACCACCGTCAGCGCCGGAGGGCTGACCCTGAACAGCTCGCTGGCCAGCAGCGCCGTGAGCGTGAGCAGCGGCGCCATCCTCGCCCTGGGCGGCAACGCCACGGTGGCCTCACTGGCCGGCGCGGGCAACGTGGCGCTCGGCGCCAACACGCTGACTACCGGCGGCGACAACACCGGCACCACCTTCTCGGGCGTGCTGTCCGGCACGGGCGGCGTGACCAAGAACGGCACTGGCAACCTCACCCTGTCCGGCAGCAACACCTCCAACGGCACGCTCACCGTCAATGGCGGGACCGTGACGGTCAGCGGCACTTGGAATGGGCCTGTGACGGTGAACTCCGGCGGGACGTTGGTCATCGCCTCAGGCGGGCATGTTAACGGAACCGTGACCAACAACGGCGGAACCGTGCAGAACAACAATCCGACCGCCACGCCGACGCCAACAAACACTGCAACGGCGACCCCAACGGCGACGGGCACGCAGCAGCCGACCTCAACCTTCACCTCGACTCCACAACCTACCTCGACGGCGGCACCCAGCGGCGGTGGTGGCGGAGGTGGCGCTCCGGCGCCCAGCGGCCCCACCGCGGGCGGACATCAGCTCATCGGCTACACCACCAGTTTCGCCGGCCTGCTCGGCCAGACCGGCACGACCCAGG
This sequence comes from Chloroflexota bacterium, assembly GCA_050695655.1. Classification (GTDB taxonomy): domain Bacteria; phylum Chloroflexota; class JAJPGV01; order JAJPGV01; family JAJPGV01; genus DATKQD01. The sequence continues at coordinate 2,406 of JBOGTU010000210.1, forward strand.
TCGGCGATTATCAGGTCACGATTCCCAACCCGCAAAACGGCTTCACGCTTATCGTCGATTCGATGGGCCTGGCGGTTCCTCCAGGCGCCCTCGGACCCGGGCAGATCAGCGTCACGGTCAGCGGTGGCGCCACCGTGACGCAAGGTATGCACTTCGGGCTGCTCGACCTCAGTGGCGCCACGTACTTCGGTCCGCAACTGCCAGCGCCTACCATTCCGGGCGGCCCGGCCCGCTATAGCCCCAATGGGACCATCTTCGGCTTATCGATCGCCGACGCGTCCGGCAATCCGATCACGTCAGTGCCGGCCGTGGCCCAGCTGGGCCTGGCCTGGAACGCCGCCGACGTGTCCATGGCCGACGGCAACGCGAACGTGCTCATGGCGGCGTACATGGTGGACGGCAACTCGCCAGCCCTCGCCAACCCCAACCATGAGCCGGCCGGCACGTGGGTCTTCTTCCCACCGTCTGGCGTCAGCGTTGACCAGGCCCACGGGCTGATGGTGGTCAACACCCAGCTCATCAGCGGCCTGATGAGCGTCTTCGCCAACCCGGTCGGCTACGTCCAGACACTCACTCCCAATGCCGCGCTGTACTCCAGCTTCGACCCAGCCAGCAGCCAGAGGTTCGGCGCAAAGCCGCAGTTCAGCTACCTGCAGGTGGCCGAGCCGCAGGTCGGCAGCCGGCTGCACGTGCTGGACCCCGCCACCAGGAACTACGCTTACGTCAACGCGACGGACGTGGGACCGTCGGGGGCGCCGCCGAGCTAATCCCCCCGCAGGACGGCAGGCGCATCGCGCCTGCCTGGTATTGGCTGCACCGCGAAAGCGGTGTCGCCAATACGTATCCTGCTCTCCTCAACCCCGCGCCCGCAGGCGACCGAGCGGCGGCCGGAGCGGTGGCGTCGGGGTGGCACGGGCGGGCGGATCTGCTGGCCGCCTGGGGTGGCGGGTGGTTGTGGGGGGCCGGCGGCGAGCTACGGTCCGCAGGTGGAGGGGCGCCGCGAAGGCGGCGGTCCGCCGTCGGGCGGACGATGGTGGTGTGGCGGCGGGGTGCCTCCGAATAGTAGAAGCCCCGTGGCATTGGCCACGGGGCTTGATGTGCGGGGTGTGACGCCGCGTCCGCGACGGCGGAGTTAGCCGGCTTCGCGGTCCAGCCCGTTCAGGTCGTCGCTCAGCATCCGCAGGCGCGGATGCCGGCCATCGCCGGTCGGCTGAGGCGCGGAACGCGCCTGGCCCAGCGAGCGGGTCGGATATTCCTGGGCGATCGTCGTCTCGCCAAGCGCACGCGAAATGGACTCCGCACTTTCGCCGTACAGGCCGTGCAGCACGACTTTGGTGGCGCATTGCTCCTGGATTACGTCGGCAGCATCGCGGCCGTACAGCGTGTCCAGTTGGCGGATCGATTGGAGCCCAAGCACGAGCGACAGGCCGCGGCCGCGAGCAACGCTGATGGTGGTGGGGAAATCCGGGATGCGGCCCAGATTGGCGAACTCGTCCAGGAACAGCGTGACCGGAATGGGTCCGGTCTGCCGGCCGAGCTGGTCCAGCATCAGCGTGAAGAACAGGCTGGACAGCGGCTTGAGCTGTGCCGTGTCCTGCTCGTGGACGCTCCAGAATACAGCCGTTGGCCGGTCCAGCAGCTCGGTGAAATCCGGCGGCTCGAAGCCGGCCGACGTGAAGCGCCGGACACCGGGCAGCTGCAGGAAGGTGAGCCGGTTAGATACGCCGGCGACCACACCGCCGCGGGTCTCGACTTTCAGATCCGCCAGCAGCTTGCCGATAGTCCGCGCCGACTCCGACGGGGACGAGCAGAGTGGTTCGAGAATGTCGTCGGCACCCAGCTTGAGGAGCTGGTAGGCAGCCAGCGGCGTCGGCGTGTCGAGGTAAGAGGCGTGAGAGAAAATGCCGCCGCACAGCTGCAGCTCCAAGTACTTCCAGAACGGCTCCTCGCGCGTGTTCTCCTCAACCTGCATCACCGCAGCCGCGAGCAGCTGCGCCAGACGCTCGTCACGGCATAGCGGAATCCAGTTGAACGGCTCGCTGGCGTCCGGGTCGAGGGGTGCGTAGCGCAGGGGTCGCGGGTGGTAGCCGCTGACGTTCTCCCATAGCTCGTTCTTGGGGTCGGTGGCCACCAAAGAGTGCAACACCGCCTGGCAGATGTTGATCATCATGGTGCCGCGTGTCTTCCCGCTGCCGCTGGGCGCCAGGAGCAGCACATGCATCTGGGCCAGGGAATGGGGGAGGACCACCTTGCGGAACCAGCCGAAGGGGGCCAGCGCGATGCTCCCCGGCTCCAGCGTCGCCCTCTTGCGGCGCAGCAGTCGGCGAATGTCTCGCGCAGTGGCCCAGCGTGCTGATCCGTGCGTGGTCGGCCGGCCGTTGCCGGGGGTCATGTGAACCAAGGACACGTAGGTGGTGATCGCCAGAGCTACCACCCACGCGAGCAAGAGCGGCGACGGCGGTTCGAAGTCTCCACCGGCCAAAGCCGTCAGGACGCTGTGTGCGGTGTATAGGAACGTGACCGCCAGGGCTGCCATGCAGCCAAGGCGAAAGAGCGTTAGATTCATCTTCCTCTGTCCTCTAGGTCGTCTGAGCGGTCGCGGGCGGCTCGCCCATGATCTGGCTCAGGTAATCGGTCAGCAAACTCTTGAGCCGCGTGTAGCGTGTCTCCAGCGTCTCGGTCCGCTCGGTCAGCAGTCGCAGCCGCGCGGTCGAACTGGCGAGCGTTGTCGTCAAGCGCGCGTTCTCCGTCCGAAGTTGTCTGATCTCCAGCTGCAGCTCCTCGTTCAGGTCCTCCAGCTCGCGTTTGGTCACGGCCGTAGTCGCGCTCCTCTCGCTCGTGGATTTCCTGGGCGGTGTTGGGCCGGTCGGCACGTTCGGGGGCTTCCGGCGGGTCGCGGTCCTCGCTCATTGCACGGGCGTAGTCGGCTTTCCATGCGCGCGTCTCCTCCTTCTTGGCCTCGTGCTCCTCGGCCCGGTCGTGGCCGAACTCGCGGGCGTAGATATCGGCCCACTCGCGGTCCAGCTCGCGGTACTTGTTGTCGTCGAGCTGGAGCTTGTATCCGTCAATGTCGCGGGCCTGCAGGTGGACATGGACGTGGGTGTGGTCCGTGTTCTGATGGACCGCGCCCACGGCACGGCTGTCCGGGAATTCGCGCTCGATCCATTCGTCGGCCATGTCCCGCGCCTCGTGGGTCGCGACCCTTTCCTCGAACGACAGGACGGCGCGGTAGTGGGTTCGCGGAGCGCCCCGGCCGCGATGCGGCTGATTGGCCTCGTCCTCCTCCTGCTGGCGTGCGTACTCCTGCAGGTTGTCGCGCAGCTCGCGGTAGTCGTCGCCTTCGCGGGCGTACTCCGGGTAATTGCGGACCAGCAAGGCGTCTCGATCGCGCTCTGTAGCTGAGGGGCGGGTGATGTAGCGGACGTGCGCGGCGCTGCCGCCGCTGCGACCCACGTAGAAGCGCATGTAGACGCCGGCCATCACGACGCGCCTCCTTGCAGTTGGTCCATGATGGCGGCCGTCGCGTTCAGCGTCCGCTCCAACCGCTCCAGCGGGACTGGCAAGCCGGCATTGGCGCGCCGGGCGAGCTGATTGAGATTCACGCCTACCTTGCGCAGCTGGAACACGAGCCGCTCCCGCTCGGCCCGGCTCTCGGGCGTCGGCGGATTCGCGCTGGTTAAGCCGGTCTCGATCAGGTACCGCGAGATGGATAGCTGCGCCGCCTTTGCTCGCTCGCCCAGGTGCTTCCGCTCCGTCTTCGTGGCGCGGATGGTCAGCTGGTGGTGATAGCCCCGGTGCTTACTCACGGCTGACCCTCCGAACTCGACAGGCTGTCGATGAACGCGTCGACCGTTCCGGCCTCGAAGCGCACGGCCTTGCCGATGTGTACCGGGACCAAGCGGCGTTGGCGCATGAGGCGGTACAGCATCGTGCGGCTGAGCTGCAATCGTTGCTGGACCTGGCCGAGGGTGATTAGGCGCCGGCCGGCGCCATCGGGTTGCGCCGCCGGATTCATGGGCGTGCCTCCGCGTGTGGAGGCGAAGTTGGAAATGCCATGAGACGCACTATAGCGCGTAAGTAGCCATATGACTAACTACATAGTCAGCCACTCGGCCATGCACTTGCTAAACTGCAACCATGAGCATGGCCCTGGCTGACATGGTGGAGGCTCGACTACGCGAAGACGGCCATTCGCGACGCTGGCTGGCGCGCGAGATCGGTGTAGCGCCCCAGACTGTGAACAACTTGCTTAACGGCATGAGGCCCGACGTGCTCACGCTGGAAAAGCTGGCGAAGTATCTGGATAAGCCGCTGAATGTTCTGCTGAGGTTGGTTGGTATGGTCCCTGCTGAGCACCTAGAGGAAGAAGCAATCGAGGCGCTGGTGGGTGACGATTGGACCGTTTACGAGATGGTGACCTTGATGCGCGGTCTCAAGCCGGAGGACAAGAAACGGCTGCTGCAGATAGCCAAGCTGCACGTCGGGAGCCAGGAAAAGGACCAGCAATGACGCCCTGGTGGCTCGCCCTCGGTTCGCCGTCTCTGGCCGTATGGAGTCCGTACGGACGGCTGCGGCGAATCCTGCAAACAGAGACGCGCTGGGAACAGCTGGCTAAGGAGGAAGGCGAGCGAACCTGGGCGTCCGAGCATCACGACCAGCGGAAGCAGGCGATCCATAGCTTCCTGGCCGATCCTGGCTACTGTGACGCGGACACAATCCGTTCGGTGCGGCAGCTGGCGCCCGACCTATTTGGCGAGCGGCAATGCGCGCACTACCTGACGCACCGCTGGCCGTTGCATCTGGATGTGCTCGGGCGCGAGACCCTCTTGCACGCGCTCTCCATCGCAAGCCCTCTGGCGAGCATCGTGTTTCTAAAACTCGGATTCGTGACGGCGGGCCTGATCTGCTTCGGGATTTGGATACTGCTGCTGACCCTGGAATACGCCTGGGCGGCCGTAGCAGGCATCCTTCGACAGCTTCTCATGACGCCAGACTGGCCTGAGCTGGACACCTCGATGGTGGTGCGGTACTTCATTGCGAGCCTGCCCTGGTGGCAAAAGCCCGCCGGCTGGCTGTTCGTGCCGTTGGCCTTTCCTGCCGTTCTTCGCTGGCGCCGCCGAATGACGGCCGCGCACCAAGGGCTCTAGGTAGCTGGTGTTTTTTGCGACCCAGATTGCAATGATCATGGGATCATGTTCGTATATGGTATAGTGAGGCATGATTGCTTCGCGCTTGCCGGGTGAGCGCGCGTCGTCATGAGCCTGGGCCGGACGCCGCGACAACCTGACTTCTTTCGCCCCAACAGCACTACCTTCTGCGAGCCGCTGGTGGCCCCCAACTCCATCTACGCCCTGCTCCATCGGGAGTGCTTCACCCTGTTTCCCGACACGCTGTTTGCCGATCTGTTCACCGACATCGGCCGTCA
>JBOGTU010000211.1:0-28401 GCA_050695655.1 Chloroflexota bacterium
CGCCCAGGGAACGCGGTGCTTGGCAAAGCCGTTCGGCTTGGGCGTCGGATTGCCCATGCTGTCGAAGGTGAAGTCGGTGTTCTCGATGCCATAAGTCAGGAGCAAGTCCTCCTGGCTGCCGAACGGGGCACCGAAGAAGTTCAGGACGCTCAACAGTTCCTTCACGCGATCTGGGCTGGCCTTCTTCAGGACGGTCCCACCGAAGTTGCCCCGGCCCAGAAAGTACTGGGGCTTGGACGTGCCGTCCTGGCTGAACGGCGGGATGAGGGTCAGCTTGTCAACCGCCTTTTTCGACAGCACCAATTCCCAGCTGTAATGGAATGAGTCTTCGATGAAGTAGTAAAAGACGAACTGGCCGCCGACGAAGGCGTCCCCCTCGTCCGTGCTGAAGTAGGGGTGATACACACCGGCCGCCCATAGGTCACGCAGGAAGCCAATGCCCGCTTTGTACTCCTCGGTCTCATAGTCTTTGATCAGCTTCCCGGACTCCAGCTTCCAGTTGTTGGGCGCTCCGAAGATCTGCGCCGCGAGGAGGGGGGTGAAGGTCATGGTCTGGTCCGAAATGCCCCACACACCCGCCTTCGGATTCGTCGCTCGCTGCAGAGCCTTCTTGAAGTCCGCGGCGCTCTTGATTGGGCCGATGTCGTACTTGGCCGCGGCTTGCTGGTGCACCTGCAGCGCGTTGCCGCCAATCGCCCGGGCGACCGGCACGGCAAAGATCTTGTTGTTGTAGACCACGCCCGGTGCCTGCCAGGCGTACGTTGGGTAGTTGGCCAGGTTGGGGTAGGCCTTGACCGCGTCCCCACTCAGGAGTGGTGTGAGGTCGGCGCAGGAGGCCTCCAGGAAGGCAGGCAAGTTCGCTAGGAGGGGATTGGGCCCCAGAGAGAGCATGTCCGGCAGGGCGCCCCCGGCGACGATGGTGGCGAGCTTTGTTGAGGCGGACAAGGTTGTACCCGCCAGGTCCAGCTTCAGGTTGGCGTTGATCTCCTTATTGACCTGCTGCCAGGTCGGATTCTGGGCCAGCGCAGGAGGCAGCGCTCCTGGTGCTGGGGCGCTGAACACGGTGATGTCCTCACCCTTCCTGGCGGGGACGCGACTGACTTGACCAGATTCTGGGGAAAACTGAAGTAGGCGTCGGCCACACCCCGCGGCGTGCCTGACAGATCCGGCTTCGGGCCCTGGAAGGGCACATGAGTCGGGAAGGTCAAAGCGCTGCCGGCCGTCGAAGAGCTCGATGCGGACGCAGCGGTGGCGGGTGATGGCGCCGCCGCCTTGGCCGCCAGGCTCACGGACGCGCTGGATGAAGCGGTCGCCGGCGGCGAGCCCCCGGGCACTGTGGCGGGCGCAGCGGAGCTGCCGCAAGCATCCAACACTACTGAGAGCGCCCCACCGGCAAGCGCCGTCGCTCCCGCCAATCTCAGGAAGCCACGCCGATTCAGGCTGTCTGGTCGGTTTGTATCCCGGGACCCTGCTGCACTCATCAATCCCCCCTTTTGTCAAGAAGTGACTAGATTTGTGTCAAGACTTCGTGAAGGCTTGCGAACTACTGCTTTTGTAACGCTGCCAGCGGTGGCTGTCAACGAGATGAAGACTGTTCGATGAGGCGTAGGACTCCAGCAGGTGCTGTACTCGTTGAGGAGTTTCTTGAGGTTGCGCGCGCCAAGGGGCCTGGGCGACAGGTCCGCGCTGCCGTGGGTGATGCGATCTACTTGCACGCTGTTCCCATCCGCGGTCCACACATCGGGGCCATCCAGCACGGTCAATTGCCTGTGGCTGGTGCACATGGCGCCGCCGGTGCCGATGGGATCCGGGGGCAGCTGAATCGCTGGTCCTGCTCTACATCTTTCGCGCCGAAAGGATAGTTCTCCGCCTAAAGGGACCCAGGTTCCATTCGACGCGCCGAGTCATCGCTAGGCTGGAGCCAGCCAGATCGGGGAGGCAAGCTGATGACGGAACATTCGAAGACCGTGGTGCTCGACGTGCGAGAGGACATCCGGCAGGGCGGCGAGCCGTTTGAGCGCATCATGACCGCTGTCCACGCACTGCATGGAGATCAGGAGCTGGAGCTGTGGGCGCCGTTCGAACCGCAACCGCTGTTCGGCGCCATGAGCGGTCTGGGCTTCGAACACGAGGCCGAGGCGCAGCCGCACGGCGACTGGCGGGTGCGCTTCTTCCGGGCTCGCGCCCAGGCCTGAGAGCGCCCCATGGCATCGCTCGCGGCCCCCGCTGCCGCGGCTGCCCGGCCAGGACTCGGCGGCGGCTTGACCAGCTCGCGGGCAGCGCCCATCGACCTGCCGTTGCGCTTCATGCTCACTGGGCTGGCCTTCGCCGTGCTGGCCTTCGGCGCGGCCATGGTCCAGGCGCCGGCGTTCCTGGCCGGCAGTTTCCTCGTGCCGCCGCTGCCACTGCTGGCCCACCTGGCGGCGCTCGGCTGGCTGACAATGGTCGCCATGGGGGCGCTGTACCAGTTCGCCCCGGTGGTCCTGGATGTGCCAATCTTCAGCTACCGGCTGGGCCGCGTGCAGTTCTGGGTGTACCTGGCCGGCGTTGTGGGGCTGACCGGTGCTATGGCCAGCGGGCGCATGCAGGATGCCGTGTTCGGCGCTGTGCTGCTGGTGGCCGGCATCGGCCTGTTCCTGTACAACATGGCCCGCACACTGGCACGGGTGCAGCACTGGCCGCTCACCGGCTGGTATGTCGTGGCCGCGCTGACCTACCTGGGGCTGGTGGTGGCGGCCGGCTTCACCCTGGCGCTCAACATTCGGCTGGGCTTCCTGCCCATCAGCCAGAGGGCGTTCATCGAGGCGCACGCGCACCTGGGTGCACTGGGCTGGCTGAGCCTGCTGCTGGTGGGCGTGTCATACAAGCTCACACCGATGTTCGCGCTGTCACACCCCTTCGACGAGTGGCGCCTGGGCAAGCCCATCTTCATACTGCTGAACCTGGCGCTGCCGGCGCTGTTCGTGAGCCTGCTGCTGCGGCTGGGCGGGTGGGCGCTGGCCGGCTGCGCGCTGGTGCTGGGCGCGGCCATCGCCCTCTACCTCCGGGACTACGCCCTCATGCTGCACCGCCGGCGCCGGCGGCGCATCGACCTCACCCAGTGGCACAACATCGCCGCGGTCATCTGCCTGGGCCTCACCCTCGGCCTCGGAGCAAGCCTGATCGCGGCCGGCGGCAGTGGTGCCTTCCACAACCGCCTGGCCATGGCCTACGCGGTGGCAGCGCTGGGCGGCTGGCTGGGGCTGGCGACTATTGGCCAGCTGTATAAGATCGTGCCCTTCCTGGTGTGGACGCAACGCTACGCGCCCAGGATGGGCCGCGAGCGCGTGCCGCTGCTGAAGGACCTCTATCCGCTCCGGCCCGCGCAGGCCGGCTGCGGCCTGCTGTGCGCCGGCCTGCCGCTGGCCATCGGTTCCATCCTGGCCGGCTGGCTGCCGGGCATCCAGGCCGGCTTCGGGCTGCTGTTGGCGGGAACGCTGATCGCGGCCATCAATCTCTTTCGAGTGGTGTTTGATGAGGGGTTTCAATGAGGTGTTTCGATGATTGACGGCGAAGCGCTGCGAGCGGCGCTCAAGAACGTCTACGACCCTGAGCTCGGCGTGAATGTCGTCGATCTGGGCCTGGTCTACGGCCTGGAGCAGCAGGATGGCGAGGTCATCGTGGACATGACCCTCACCACACCCGGCTGTCCGCTCCACGACAGCATGCTGGTGGGCGCCGAGGAGGCGCTGAGCATCTTCCCCGGCGTCCGCCACGTGGAGGTTCGGCTGGTGTGGGAGCCACCCTGGTCGCCGGAGATGATCACCCCGGCCGGCCGCGCCGCGCTGGGCTGGGGAGACTGAATGCCGGCCGGTATGGTGCCTCGCCGGCGCCACGAACCCTACCAGGCTTACCTCAAGGCCAGCCTGGTGGTGGCCATAACCGCGGGCTGGCTGCTGGGGGCAGTGGAGCTGTGCGCCATCACCTTCCACGGCGCCTTCCAGGGGGTGGCCTCGCGGCTCATTAACCCGGCGCTGTTTGAGGTGCACGGCCAGAGCCAGATCATTGGCTGGGTCGGCCTGTTCATCATGGGCATCGCCTACCAGGTCATCCCCCGCCAGCGGCGAGTGGCGCTGCACGCGCCGGGCGTGTCCTATGTGGTCCTGGCGCTGATGCTCTCCGGCATCGCTCTGCGCGCCGTGGCGCAGCCGCTGGCTGGGGGCTCGCACTTGTTCGGCGGCCTCACGGTGCTGTCGGCGGCACTGGAGCTGGCGGGAGTGTCGGTATTCATGGGCGGCATCATCAAAGGCCGGGTGATGGCGGACAGCATCCAGGGCCCGGAGCGCTTCAGCCGGGCCGCGCTGCAGTGGTTCGGCGTCGCGCTGGTAGTGAACCTGGCGGCCACCATCTACCTGGCAGCGCAAGGCAGCGCGGTACTGCCCGACTGGCTTGACCGCGGCTTGTTGATCGTCGAGCTGTTCGGCTTCATCACGATGATGATCTTCGGCGTGAACGCCCGCAACCTGCCGCTGTTCATGGCCGTCAAGCCAGTGGCGCCGGACGCGCTCCGGCCGGTGCTGCGGCTGCTGCCCGCGGCGGTGGTGGCTGCTGCCGGCGGCGAAGTTGTATCTGCGCTGTCCGGACCGGCCAGCCAGGCGCTGCGCCTGGCTGGTTGGGCGGGCATCCTGGTCGCGGCGTTGCTGTACGTCGATCGGGTGGGCCTCGTTCGGCCGCGGCAGCGGCGCATCCTGACGGCCGGGCATTCTGGCTGGTACGAAGCCTACGTGCTGGCCGCCTACAGCTGGCTGGTCGTGGGGCTGGCTATCGAGCTGGGCACCGCCGCGGCGCAGGCGGCCGGCATCCCCACGCCGGCCGGCGACCTGTTTCTGGCCGGGCTGCACGCCATCACCGTGGGTTTCATCTCAACCATGATCATGGGCATGGCAGCGCGCATCGTGCCGGCCTTCGCAGCGACGCGGCTGTACAGCGGCCGGCTGCTGACCGCTACATGGTGCTGCCTCATGCTGGGCACAGCGCTGCGCGTCCCCACGCAAGCCTTGTACAGCACTGCCGGCGGCGTCGTCGTGCCGCTGCTTGGCTTGTCTGGAGTCATCCAGCTCGCGGCGCTGGTGCTGTTCGCCATCAACCTGTGGCTGACGTTGAATGCCAGCCCGGCGGGGCAGCAGGCCCTGGACCCGGGCAGCAGGCACGCGGTGCCGGTTGGGCTGAGGCCGGCGTGACCCGGTAAAGCAGCTGGCTCAGCCGAAACCGGAGGCGACACGCTCCAGCCGCCGCGTATCGAGCAGCTCCATCCGGCCCCGACCCAGGCGGATGAGGCCCTCGGCTTCCATCTGGCGCAGCTCGCGGCCCGCGACTTCGCGCGCGGTGCCCACCATGTCCGCCAGCTCGCGCTGCGTGAGCCGGCTGACTTCACCCTCGGCCGACTGGATCAGGGCGCGCGCCAGCCGCGCCCGCACGCTATGGAATGACAGGTCTTCCACCAGGCCGGCCAGGTGACGCAGGCGTGTGGCGAACACCCGCAGCATGGCCGGCCCGAACGACGGCCGTGTCCGCTGCAGCCGCTCCGCGTCGGCCTTCGACAGAAACGCCAGCTGCGTATCCTCGTCCATAGCCGCGGCACTGGCCGGGTTCGCCCCGCCGTCGAACACCGGCACGTCGTTGAACGAGTCGACGGGCGTCATGATGCGCAACACCTGCTGCTTGCCGCTGGGCGAGGCCTTGTAGACGCGCACGCGGCCGGTGCGGACGATGTACAGCCCAGGGCATTCGTCGCCCTCGAGGATGATCACCTGGCCAGCGGCGTAGAGCCGGGTGTGCACCGAGCGGGCGACCTCGGCCAGGTCGTCCTCCGGCAGCGCCCGGAAGTACGCCACCTGGCGCAGCCACGCCTGTGCTGGCGGGATATCGGTTTTCGTGCCTCACATCGTAGCCGCCGCTGGCGGCGGCCACCGCCATCAGCCCTGAGATAGTCGGCCCCTGGGGCATCAGCCCCGAGCCGCTGATGCTGGCGTTCGTCGAGCGCGAAGATGCGCGCTTCGTCGGGCCGGCGTGATTAGATGATGTGATGGACACGATTAGCTGGGCTGATTTTGCCGCGCAGAACGTCGGCTACCTGGAAGAGCTGTGGCAGCGCTTGCAGACCGACCCGGAAGTGCTGAATCCTGAGGATCGGCACTTGCTGGCCGTGCTGGGGCCGCCGCCCGCTGGGCCCCCGGCCGGCGCCGATCGCCAGGCAGGGCAGGACGTGGGAGCGCGCTCTCCGGATGCAGCGCTGCTCGCCGGAGCCGCCGGCCTGGCGCGCGCCATCCGGACGTACGGGCATCGCGCGGCTCAGCTGGACCCGCTGGGAGCGGCGCCACCCGGCGACGACGCACTGGCAGCCGAGGCCCACGGCGTGGGCGACGCCGACCTGGCACGCCTCCCGGCGGGCATCATCGGCGGCCCGGCCGCGGGCGGGGCGACCAGCGCCCTCGACGCCATCAACCGCCTGCGAGCGGTCTACCAGGGCACTACCGGCTACGAGTTCGAGCACGTCTCGAACGCTGAGGAGCGCACCTGGCTGCACGAGGCCGTCGTGGCCGGCCGCTTTCGCCCGCCCCAGGACCCAATCGACGAGCGCAGGCTGCTGGCACGCCTCACGGAAGTCGGCTCCTTCGAGCGCTTCCTGCAGCGCGCCTTCCCCGGCCAAACGCGCTTCTCACTGGAAGGCCTGGGCATGCTGGTGCCCATGCTGGACGAGATCATCGGCGCCGCGGCCGAAGCGGGCTGCCGGGCCGTGCTGCTGGGCACGCCCCACCGCGGCCGGTTGAACGTGCTGGCCCACGTGCTGGGCAAGCCCTACGAGGCGATCATCGGCGAGTTCCTGGGGCGCTACCAGCCACCCAACACCTCGGCCAGCGGCAGCAGCCAGCCAGGTTGGACCGGCGACGTGAAGTACCACTTGGGGGCGCGCCGCGCCTATCACGGCGGCGAACAGGTGGCCATGGCCGTCATGCTGGCGCCCAACCCCAGCCATCTGGAGTTTGTGGACCCGGTGGTGCAGGGCATGACCCGGGCCTACGGCGAGCGGCGCGACCAGCCTGGGCCTCCGCGGCAGGACGAGCAGGGCTCGCTGGCCATCCTGGTCCACGGGGACGCGTCCTTTCCCGGCGAGGGCATCGTGGCCGAGTGCCTGAACTTGTCGCGCCTGCCCGGCTACCGCACCGGCGGAACGATCCACCTCATCGCCAACAACCAGCTCGGCTTCACCGCGGAAGCCGCCAGCACGCGGTCAACGCTGTACGCCAGTGACCTGGCCAAGGGCTTTGAGATGCCGGTCATCCACGTCAACGCGGATGATGCCGAGGCCTGCATCGCCGCCGCTCGGCTGGCCCAGGCTTATCGCGAGCGGTTTCGCAAGGATGTGGTCCTCGACCTGGTGGGCTACCGCCGCTACGGCCACAACGAGGGCGATGAGCCGTCCTTCACCCAGCCCTTGATGTACGCGGCCATCAGCCGGCATGCGACCGTGCGCGAGCTGTGGGTGCGGCAGCTGGTTGCCCGCGGCGCGATCAAGGACGAGGACGCTCAGGCCATGCTCCAGACCGCTGTGGAGCGGCTGCATGGCATCCGCCGCCGTCTGCTGGAGTCGCCTGAGGGCGCCCAGGCGGATGGCGCGGCCGGTCTCGACGCGGGCGGTCCGGCAGGGGGTCTTGGCCACCCTGCCGCGCCCATAGTAACGAGAGTCGCGCCCCCGCGGCTCGCGGCCCTCAACGAGCGCCTTTACGCCGTGCCGGAGGGCTTTCACCTCCATCCCAAGCTGATGTCGCCATTCGAGAAGCGGCGGCTGGTCTTCGCCTCAACGAACGGCCGCGTCGAATGGGCGCATGCCGAAGCGCTGGCACTGGCCTCCATCCTGGTGGACGGCGTCCCCGTCCGCCTAACCGGCCAGGACACGGCGCGCGGCGCGTTCAGTCAGCGGCACCTGGCGCTGCACGACGTGCAGACCGGGGCGGTCCACGTGGCGCTGCAGGCGCTGCCCGCGGCGCGGGCTTCATTCGAAATGTGGGACAGCCCCCTGTCAGAAGCGGCTACACTGGGCTTCGAGTTCGGTTACGACGTGACTGCGCCGGAAGCGCTGGTGCTGTGGGAAGCGCAGTACGGCGACTTCGTCAACGCTGCCCAGGTGATCATCGATCAATTCATCGCCTCGGCTCGCTCGAAGTGGGGCCAGCTGCCCAAGCTGGTGCTGCTGCTGCCGCACGGCTACGAGGGCCAGGGGCCGGACCATTCCAGCGCGCACCTGGAGCGCTTCCTGCAGCTGGCCGCCGAGGATAATCTGCGCATCGCCAACTGCTCTACCGCGGCGCAGTACTTTCACATCCTGCGCCGGCAGGCCGCACTGCTGGGGCGAGACCCGCGCCCACTGGTGCTGCTCACGCCCAAGAGCCTGCTGCGCCATCCGCTGGCGGCCTCACCGCCGGCGGAACTCTCGTCGGGCAGTTTTCGGCCTGTCATCGATGACGAGGTCGCGACCCGCGGCTCCGTGCGGCGGCTTGTCCTGTGCAGTGGCAAGGTGTACGTGGACCTGGCGGCGACGGGGAGGCTGCCTGTGGAGGGGCTGGCGGTGGCACGCGTTGAGGAGCTGTACCCGTTTCCGGCCGGCGAAATCGCCGAGCTGCTGGCAGGTTATCCGGGGTTGCGCGAGGTGGTGTGGCTCCAGGAGGAGCCGCGGGACATGGGCGCCTGGACCTTCGTCGCGCCGCGCCTGCGCGACCTGCTGGCCGGCCGGCTGCCGCTGCTGTTCATCGGGCGGCCGCGCCGCGCCAGCTCGGCCGAAGGCGCGCACGAGTGGCACCTGGCGGAGCAGCGCCGCATCGTCGAGGCGGCCTTCGACTTGCGATCCGGAGAGCGGGATGAACCGGCCCGCGCCACTGGCGGCGGGGCAGCACACGGTTCGAGGAGGGCAGCGCGACATGGCGGCTGAAATCAGGGTGCCCGAGATGGGCGAATCAGTCATCGAAGCCACGGTGGGCCGCTGGCTGAAGCAGGAGGGCCAGCCGGTGGCCGCGGGCGAGGTGCTGGTGGAGCTTGAAACCGATAAGGTCAACGCGGAAGTCGCGGCCGACCGGACGGGCGTGCTGGAGCGCATCCTCCACGCCGCCGGCGACACGGTCCACCCCGGCGACGCTCTGGCCCTCATCGCCGAGGGTGAGGGAACTGCTGCATCATCGGCCGCCACGCCCCTGGCCGCCACGTCACCGGCTGCCGCGCCCCCGGCCGCCGCGGTCACGGCTGCGCTGCATGCAACGCCCATCGCCCAGCGCATGGCGGACGCGCGCGGGCTTGACCTGGCGGCAATCCGTGGCACCGGCCCGGGCGGCCGCATCGTCAAGGAAGACGTGGAGCACGCAACCCAGCCGGGCACCGCACTCGCCGCCGAGCCACCCGCTACCAGGCCGCTGACGCCGTCCTCATCCGCACCGTCACCGGCCATCTCCGCGGCAGTCTCGTCATCGTCGCCGGCCTCGGGATCCTCGCCGCACACCGCCCCCTCGCCGTCGCCGGTTGCGGTGCCATCCCCTTCTGCACCGGAGCTGTCGGCGGCCGCCGAGCTTCGCGCGGAAACCCGCCAGCGGCTGTCACGCCGGCGCCTGACGATCGCCCGCCGGCTGGTCGAGGCGCAGCACACAGCCGCCATGCTCACGACCTTCAACGAGATCGACATGTCGGCCGTCGTCACGTTAAGGGCGAAGCAGCGCGCCGCGTTCAAGGAGCGGCACGGCGTCGATCTCGGCTACATGTCGTTCTTCACCAAGGCGGCCGTCGGCGCACTCCAGCTGTTCCCGAGGGTCAACGCCGAGCTGCAGGGCGAGGAGCTCATCCTCAAGCACTACCGCGACATCGGCGTGGCGATCGGCGACCCGGAAGGGCTGGTCGTGCCGGTGCTGCGCGACGCCCAGCGGATGACGTTCGCCGACATCGAACGGGCCATCGCTGGTTTTGTGGAGAAGGCGCGCACCCACGCGCTGACGCTGGAGGACCTGCGCGGAGGAACGTTCACCATCACGAACGGCGGCGTCTACGGCTCCCTGATGTCCACGCCGATCCTTAATCCACCGCAGGTGGCCATCCTGGGCCTGCATCGCATCGAGCAGCGTCCGGTCGCCGTCGAGGGCCAGGCGGTCATCCGCCCGATGATGTACGTGGCCCTCAGCTACGACCATCGCGTTGTCGACGGGCGCGAGGCCGTGCAGTTCCTGGCCAGGATCAAGCAGCTGGTCGAGCAGCCCGAGCTGCTGCTCCTTGACTCCTGAGGCGGCTCGGCGGCGTCAATTACTCGTTCCTTCGATGTGCGCGAGTCACGGTTCCCGCGGAGCGTGAGTCTACAGCGACCTCGTCATGAAGACGCTGTTGGGGTCCTCCCTGTAGTCGCCGAACGGCTCGCAGTACTCGAAGCCGTGCTTCAGGTAAAGGCGGCGGGCCGGCTCAAAGAGGTCGAACGCACCTGTCTCGAGGCTGAGCCGAGAGTAGCCTCGCCGCTTGGCTTCGGCCATGATGTGCTCCAACAGCGCCGACGCCACGCCGCGGCCTCGATGGGATGGCGCCGTGCGCATGGACTTCAGCTCGGCGTGGCTCGCGTCCAACCTCTTGAGCGCCCCGCAGCCGGCGATGGTCTCGCCCTCCCGCGCCGTCCAGAACGCGATCTCGGGGCCACGCAGTCCGTCCAAATCCAGGGCATGCTGGCTTTCAGGCGGGCCGACGGAGTGGACTTCCCGCAAGTGTTCGCTCAGGAAGGCAGCTATCTCCGCGCTGGACAGATCGTCCAGTTCAATCGTCAAACGTGGCTTGGCGTGGCTGGACCGCGTCCTTTACAAGCGATGAGGTACATGCTCTGCTTTCGGGCAACGGTCGCCACCCGTTGCCGATAGTCGTCTTCGGCCTGCTGTCGCCCGTCCTCAGTGATGAACCCGCCGTCTCGAACTCGCGGCCCGCGAGCCTTGGCAACGTCGGCCCATATGCCGGCCCGAGTTTCGAAGTCAGCGTCGCCGCGTTGGCTGACCTCGTGAGCGGGCATGGCTTCGATGTCATGTAATCCAGCATCTTGGAAGAGGTCCGCCAGATGGTCCGCGATCTGATTGTCGAATCCCGATGACGCCCGCCAGGCAAGGAACCCTTGATAGAACCGGCTCATGCTGGCTGGCGGCTCAGACTCCCCGTCGATCTTCTCGTGGTTGTAATCGAGGACCAACAGGATTCCACCCGCCTCCAGCGCCCGAGTCGCCCTCACCTCGGCGGCCGAGCGCTCCAGCCACTGAAGTGTCCGCGCCATGGTTACAACATCGAAAGCACCGTCGAACGGGATGTCGTAGGCGTCTGCAAACGTGAAGGTCAGGTCATTCACGTCTCCGTTGCCTGCCCTGACCTCGTTGAGGAGAGGCTCGTTAATCCACCCCTACCACCTACCTGCCGTCGCCTACGAGTTCGGCGATGCCTCGGGTCATGGTTCCTGCACCGCATCCGACATCAAGCACTGCCATTCCGAGCCTCAGAAGCGAGGCTAGGGCGCCATTGTCTCGCGCCAGGCTCTGCCGGTTGAGAAAGACACTAGAGCCGCGCGGCATTTCCGCTCTGTGTCGCGTGACATCGTCGGACATGTCCCGAAGCATAGGCCGTAAAGGAGTCCATAGCTCACTTCGAACCCTACTGACAGAGGATCTCAGTCGCGCCCGACAGTGGCCGCGCTCGGCGCGGCGCCTGGGTCGGGAGGAAAGTCAACCAGGCAATTCTTTCGTAGTACAATAAGACCAGTTGGAAATCCATCGCTCAGCCCGAAAGCATGGCGTCGGAGACGCGGACATTGAGCACGTCGTCGCGAATCCTGTGGCCGCACTGGACGAAGATAATGACCAAGGAATTGTGCAGGTTCTGTACCTGGGCTGGAACCGCGACGGAGGCGCGCTGCTTGAAGTCGTGGTGCTCCACCTGGACGACGGAGCGGACGTGGCCATCCATGCGATGAAGATGCGGCCTGGTTACGAGCGTTACCTACCGAGAGGAGATGAGCATGCCTAAGCACTACGGGACCTCGGGCGGCGTCGAAATCACTGACGCCGTCATACAGCGCCTGGCAGACGAAGCGGAGCAGGGCTTTGACCCGGCGAAGCTGCGACCGCGGGGCCGGCCGCCCTTGGGTGCCAGCGCGGCGAAAGTGGCTCAAGTGCGCCTCCCGCCCGACCTGGCCGCGGCCCTGGACCAGCGAGCCACCCGCGATCACACCCGACCAAGCGAGGTGATCCGCCAGGCGCTGAAGGCTTACTTGGAGCCCTGAAGTATCGGCTGTCGCTGTATTCGGGGGTCGTTGCCGGAATCCGCCCCTGGCGCATTGGCTGTACCTGCCGAGCGCGATCAAGCCACCTCCGCCAGCGGGAAGGAGCGGTGCGCACGCGGCGGCTCCAGGTAATTCTGCCGGTGGGTGGTGGTCAGCATGCTGGTGAAGCCCACGTTGTCCAGCGGCAGGTTGTACTGCTTTTCCACGTCGCCGCCATCCATCTCGATGCGTATCTTGGCGAACAACTGCGCTGACGGGCATTGGCCGATGAAATGGACTCCGAGCCGCGGCTCCGGATTGAGGGCGCCCTCGGTCCAGAACTCGAAGGGATTCTCCACAGTGTCAAAGTCCTGGCGGAGGAAGAACACCGTGCCCTTGGGGACGTTGTTGCCATAGACGGTCGTCGTGTCCTGCTCGACGCGGCTCAAGAACTGCATTTGTGCGTTGTGGCCGACCACGTGGTGCTGGCGCGCGTCCTCCTCCAGCCGCGGCAGGAAGGTGGTGGTGTCCGGCGCCTGGGAGGGCGAGAGGTGCTCCGCGGGCTCCGTGCGCCGCGGGTTGAACATGCGGTGCAGGCGGTCCGAGTGCGACATGGCGTACCACTTCGGCAGGTCAATCAGGATGTGTGACAGATGCATGAAGGTCCCGTGGGCAAAGTAGCTGTCCGGCTGCTGGTCGGTGTAGCCCGGCAGGGTCTCGAAGCTGGGCAGGTTACCCTGAGCCAGGCCGTGCAGATGACTCGAGGTGAAGCCCATGGACAGCATGGCGCCGGCCGGGATCTTGTCCGCGCCGGGGATGCGCAGCCGCTCGCCTATGAGCTTGGGCAGGTTGCGGCCCAGGAAGCCTTTGCGTATCGAGGTGAGAGACACCAGGTCGCCGATGTAGGAGCTCGTCGCCGGGATGCCGTTCAGCAGGTACTCGCCGGGGGAGAACATGGTCTGAATGACGTTTTCGATGTGCTCACGGTAATCGCTCTTGAAGTGGAAGCAGATGTCGTTGTGCTCCAGCACCAGGTTGTCCTTGTCTTTGGGGAACTTGATGCTTTCGATGAGCGCCCACTCGCCGGGAGAGCTCTCGAACTTCGTGGCCTTGGGCATGTGCCGGTCCAGAACGTTTTGAGGAACGTAGTCGCGGAAATAAGGCAAGCCGTAGGCCACCTGGACGAAGATGCCCTGCGGGTTGAGCGGGTAGACGTTCTCGATCTCTTCCAGCGCCAGAGTGAGCCGGCGCTGCGCCTGTGTGAGCGCTGTACTGTCGCCTCTGGGGATGGTTAGGCGACCAGTGACCACGGCATGCCAGGCAGGCGGAACAACCACCGGCACGGCGTCGGAGCCGTGCTCCTCGATAGTGACGCCCGGGAGCTCGTACTGTGTCCGCGGGACTTGCGGCGTCTCGCGCCGTGCGTAATCAATGACCTTGGCCCAATCGAACGGGACCGCGGGAGCAGCCATAAAGTTCTCCTATTTTGTGAATCAGACCCAGATTTGTCCTTGCAATGTCACCAGTTGGTGGATGAGAGGCGGCGACCGATCGGGGCTGGCTGCAGAGATCAATCCTTCGCGGCGCATCACTCTGCGCCGTGCATTTGTCGGGCCAGGTCCCCCCGGAGGCACTCGGCGACCAGGACGCAGGTGCCGCCAGAGCAAATCCGGCCGCCAGCGACTCCAGATCGGGCGATGGCGAGCACGGCTCTGTTCAGGCTGGCTCCCCACAAGATGACCCGCGCTGGCTTCCTGGAAAGGCTGAGGGCCATCAATTCTTCTTCTCCTGACCCAGGCGTAGCACCGGAAACGCCCGACGTGTGGGACTTAGGTTCCTTTGCAAAGGAGGGATGTGTACGTGGTCGCGGCATCACCTGGTCGGCTGATCGGTGCGCAGGCTGCTGGGCGGGCCTCAGATGACAAACAAGTGATAGATCGAGGCCGCCCCTACGACCGTGCCTTCCGGCAGCGGGCCCTCTTCTGATCGGCGAGGCCGTCCGATGGCAGCTCGGCGCCTGGCAAAGGCTGCAACGGTTTGGCACTCCGTGGTGTCATTAACACATGCCTGATGCACAGATGTTCACCGAGACGGAGCGCGACCGCGGCGCGGCGGTCGAGGAGCTGCTGGACCAGGGTAACCAGTGGCTGATACCTCGCCTGGGGGTTCGCCCGGGTTATCGCCCCCGGGAAGGTGGCACCGGCGGCGGCCCCAGTGCCAGCCGGCTGGACAACCCGCGCTGGGCAGCGCTCTTGCCCAGCATCATGGGCGGGTGGGGACGCCGGCCAGCCGGAGCTGCTGCCTGATGCCGCCGCGCCAGAACCGGGTCACGCCGTGGGGCACCATCGTCGCCGATTCCGGCCGTGGATTGTTCTTCGGCAATCGGGGCAACCTGCACAACCGGGGCGAGACCATCGTGCGGCCGTGGAAGAGCAGGGCCTGGGTCACCTGCCTCCTGCGGTTCAAGGGCCGCCGGCGCCAGCTGCTGCAGCCCGGCCGCTACACTGAGCTGTTCTTCCTTGACGAAGCCACCGCGCTGGCCGCCGGGCACCGGCCATGTGGCGAATGCCGGCGTCACGACCTGGAGCACTTCAAGCAGACCTGGGCAGTGGCCGTTGGCGCACAGGATACCCTGGCGGACATCGACCGGCGCCTGCACCTGGACAGGGTGGGGCCGGACAAAGGCCAGCGCACGTTCGCCGCGGTCTGCGCCGGCCTGCCGGACGGGACGTACATCGAGCGCGCCGGCGCGGCGTGGCTCGTGCACGACCAGGCGTTGCATCGCTGGAGCCCGGCCGGTTATGTAGAGCAAGCGGTGCCCCGGCCAGCGGAGACGGTTCATGTGCTGACGCCGCGCTGCACCGTGGCCGTCCTGTCGGCTGGCTACCGGCCGGTGCTGCATCCGACCGCGCAGGGCCCGGTGGCCTAGATGGCCGAACCAGCCATCCGTTTTCGGCGATTGTGGTGATCCGTACTACCGCGGTCCCACCCAAGCGGGCTCCGATCAAGGAAACTCAGCGGAGTGCCCGCGGTGTCAGGCGCCGAGTTTGCTGAGCTCGATCGGCTGACCGTGCGGTGTCGCTCGGGCGGCCTGCTCCCACTCCGTCTTGCGACGGGCCAGCTCATCGGTGGTGATGAGCCCCTTGGCTGTAGCGAGTGTTTCCAGAGCGGCCAGCCAAGCGTGGTAGTAGCTGCTGCCATCGCCCGGGCCGCCTTGTTGCTGGCTGGCAGTGATCGCCTGGCTCAGGGCGTTCGTCCACTCCCGCGCTGTCAGGTGGCCGCGCTCCCGCAGCACCGCGGTCATGGCGAACGCCTGAGCCTCCCAGGCCTCCTGAAACGCGGGTTCGGGCATCACGCCGGGTCCAGGTAATCGTCCCACAGGTCAACGTACACGGCGTCCCTGGCCGGCGCTGCCGGCCCCCACAACTCCTGGGCGGCGAAGCGCACGCTGTACACGTGCTGCGGCTTGTGGTCCTGGTGCGCAACCCAGGTATCGGGGAAGCTCTGCACGCCCAGGTCGCGCTCGATGACGCCGGCCTGCCCGCGGACGTAGCGCGGCAGCCTGGTATGGCTGACCGGGTTGATCTTGCGGGCAATGACCCGGTCCCCCACCTTGAACGCGGGCGCCCGCGTTGGCCGCGGGCTGGCCCGCGGGTCCACGGCCGTCATCGCGGGAGCCGGGCTCGGGCCTGGTTGTGCCGTGCCGCCTGCCAGCTCTTCCGGCGACAATGTGCCGCTTTCGAGCAGCCGCCGCTCGAGGCCGAGCAGCCAGCGCTCGTAGTACGACGAGGCCAGGTAGCGCGCCGGCGGGATGCGCTCAATCGAGTAACGTGCCTGATCCACGTTCCACTTCGGGCCCAGCCGCAGCACCCTGGTCAGCGCGAAGACACGCCCCTCCCACTGCTCGTGAAACACGGGCTCGTTCGGCTCCGGGCTGATGGGCCCCATGCCATGCATGCCGCCCATGTCGTGCACGCCGTTCACGCCTTCACCTGCGCGACGCCCACCATGCTGTCACGCGTGACGATGCCGGCCAGCCGCTCCTCGCTCCAGCCCACAGTGTTCGGCGGCTGTTCCGGAACCACCAGGTAGCGCATGTCCGAGCTTGAGTCCCAGACCCTGATCGCAACATCTTCCGGCACCGCCAGGCCGAACTCCCGCAACACCGCGCGCGGCTCAAGAACGGCCCGCGAGCGGTAGGCGGCCGACTTGTACCATACGGGCGGCAGCCCCAGGATCTGCGTGGGGTAGCAGGAACACAGGGTGCACACCACGAGGTTGTGGATGGTGCGCGTGTTCTCCAGGGCGACCAGCCCGGTCGGCAGGCTGCCGCTAACGCTCGCGAAGGCGAATTCCTCAACCGCCGCGCTGGCATCGGCGAAAAGGCGCTCACGGAAGCTGGGATCGACCCAGGAGCGAGCGACGATCCTGGCCCCGAAATGGGGCCCGATCTTCGTCTCGTAGGCCTCGACCACGGCATCCAGCGCCGCCGGATCGACCAGTCCCTTCTCGATGAGGAGCGATTCGAGCGTCCGGACGCGCAAGGCGACGTCCGAGAGCTCCGTGCCCTGCTTGTTGTGGTCGTGCTCGTCCGCCATGGCGGCATTATCGCATCGGGTCGCCAGCTCCCAGCCCGTCGCCACGCCCTCGGGGACGGCCCCTCATCTCCTGGCCCACCCGAGCGTGCTCAGCATGCGTCGCAACTCCGCCTTAGCGACCTGGGACGCTTCGCTCCAGAAAGACGCATCGGTTCGGCTCGCTGTAACGGCCCTTAAGCGTAGCTGTCCGCCGCGAACTCGTCGGCGCGGTGGATCAGCCACCGCGCGTCTCGTGCGATGGTCTGGACGAATCCGCTCGTCGTCAGCAAGCGATTCCACTCCGCGAGTGTGTAGACGAGAAGGTCGGCCGGCACGGGGAGATGCTTGAGGCTGAACGCTCGGCCTCGAACTTCAAACGGCTCATCCGCGTGGGCCACAATCACCAGCAGGTCGAGATCGCTTCCAACGCCCCAGTCGCCGCGCGCGTACGAGCCGAAGTAGCCCACGCGCACCACGCCTGCGTGGTGGTGCAGCAGCGCGGTCGCCCATGCGCGAGCGCTGGCCTCAACCGTTTGCCGGTTCGGCCAGGTGAGCACGGACGAAGTCAACGATCGCACCGGCATATTGCACCGCCTCCTTGCTCTGAAGTAGTCCAAAGTGCTCGAATGGCGCGCCCTCTGGATAGCTGTCCGGATAGCGGGCCGGAATGTAGAAGAGATCTAACGCTTGGGCTCTGTCGATGAGATCCGAGGGCGGCTGAACGTCGGCTGGGAGCAGCCGCAACAGCATCGCGACCGTGTGGCCCCAGGCGTCCTCGCCCAGGTGCAGGTGCAGCGCCTTGACAGCCTTTTCTGCCGCCTGCTGCGCGGCGAAGCAGGCCCACTCGTGGCGGCCATCCGTCTGAGACGCCACTGCTTGCTCCAGGTCGCGTTCAGCCTGCCTGAACCAGTCGCCGGCCCTGCTTGGCATCTTCGTCGCTGAAAGGATAATCTGCGCGGCAGGGCTAAAGTCGCAGGCACCATCGAACGCGCGCTGAAGCGATGCTTTTGGCGCCCCAGCGGGCTTCCTCAGCCCCGGACTAAAAGAGGCCGAACACCTTGCCGTCGGCGTCGATGCCCATGTGCTCGCCGGAGGGCGTGGCACCCAGGCCGGGCATGGTGCGCATGTCGCCCAGCAGCGCGTACAGGAAGCCGGCGCCAGCCGAGAGCTTGATATCCCGGACGGATACGGTGAAGCCGGTGGGGCGGCCTTTCAGGTTGGGATCGTGCGACAGCGACAGGTGCGTCTTAGCCATGCAGATGGGCAGCTTGTCGTAGCCGTACTTCACGAACATGCGGATGGCGCGTTCAGCGTCCGGAAGGTAACTCACGCCATCGGCGCCGTACATCTTGACGGCGATGGCTTCGATCTTCTCCTTGATGGGCAGGTCCAGCGGGTAGAGGAACTGGAAGTTGACGCCGGCGCTCGCGGCGGAGACGGTCGCCTCCGCCAGTTCGCGGGCGCCCTCGCCACCGTGCGGATGGTGGTTGGCCTCGCACACAGCATACGCGCCGGCCTCCTTGGCCACACGCTTCACAATGTCGATCTCAGAGGGATGGTCCGCGGGGAAGCAATTGATCGCCACCACCACCGGCACACCAAAGGTGCGCACGTTCTCGATGTGCTTCACCAGGTTCACGCTGCCGGCCTCTACGGCGGCAGCATCTTCCAGCAGCAGCTCGGCGTTGGGCCTGCCGGCCACCACGCGAAAGCGGCCGGACGCCGCCTTCAGCGCACGAATGCTGCACACCAGCACAGCTGCATCGGGCCGTAGGCCCGAGGTGCGGCACTTGATGTTACAGAACTTCTCGAAGCCGAGGTCCGCCCCGAAGCCATTTTCGGTGACGCAGAACTCGCCCACCCGAAGCGCGATTTCGTCGGCCAGGATGGAGGAGTTGCCGTGGGCGATGTTGCCGAAAGGGCCGGCGTGCACGAAGGCGGGGGTGTTCTCCAGGGTCTGAAGGAGGTTGGGCTTAATAGCGTCCTTCATCAGCACCGCCATGGCGCCATCTACTTTCAGGTCTTTCGCGGTCAGCGGGTGCCCATCTCGGCTTTGGCCAAACACGATGCGGCCCAGCCGCTCCTGCAGGTCGCGCAGGCCGGTGGTGAGCGCCAAAATGGCCATGATCTCAGAGGCGGTGGAGATGTCGTACCCGGTTTCCCGTGGGATGCCGTTCTCCTTGCCGCCCAGGCCGATCACGATGTTGCGCAGCGCGCGGTCATTCAGGTCCACGACCCGCTTCCAGGTAATGGTTTGCGGGTCAATGTCCAGCGGGTTCTTCTGGTAGAGGCTGTTGTCCAGGAAAGCGGACATCAAGTTGTGCGCCGTGCTCACGGCGTGGTTGTCGCCCGTGAGGTGCAGGTTGAAGTCTTCCATGGGCACAATCTGCGAGTAGCCGCCGCCGGCGGCGCCGCCCTTGATGCCGAATACCGGCCCCAGGGAAGGCTGGCGGATGCAGACGATGGCCTTTTTGCCGATCTTGTTCAGCCCCTGGCCCAGGCCCACCGTGGTCGTGGTTTTGCCTTCGCCCAGTGGTGTGGGGGTGATGCCTGTGACCGCTATGTACTTGCCCAGCGGTTTGCTCTTCAGCCGGTCGCGCGCGGCGAGATCGATCTTGGCCTTGTACTTTCCATACAGCTCGATCTCGTCCTCATCGAGGCCCAGATCGGCCGCGATCTGGGCGATGGGGACGAGATGAGCCGCCTGCGCGATCTCGAGATCGGACGGAACAGCGGTGGCAGCAGCCATGAAAACCTCCGGACGCGACATAGAGAGCGGGGCGCTCGCCCGCCTACCCTCAGGCTAACTCACGTGAACGATAATGCCCAATTACAACAACTAGCCAATTCCATAACTGGGCAATTATGAAAGCCCGCGAAAGCGCCAATCCGCGCCCAGGTTACTCGGCTGGTTTTTGCCGAGGGCGGCCCGCGCCGGGCTTGGGCTGG
This sequence comes from Chloroflexota bacterium, assembly GCA_050695655.1. Lineage (GTDB taxonomy): Bacteria > Chloroflexota > JAJPGV01 > JAJPGV01 > JAJPGV01 > DATKQD01. The sequence goes on from JBOGTU010000211.1 coordinate 19,816, forward strand.
CCTTTCCCGCGCTGGCCGCCGATTTTGCCAATTTGCGCGTAGTGGCTGATGCCGTGGCGCGCCTTGGTGGTCTCGCCGCCGGCGCGGCCGATCTCCCGCAGGTACTCCACGCCGCGCTCGCGAATGGTCTGGCCGCCTTTGCGGCCAATCTCGCGGAAGAATTCGGGCCCGTACTTGGCTTTCACCGCGTCGCCCCCGGTTCGGCGCGCAGGGGCGCCATCATCACGCTTTTCCGACACGAGTTCACTCCTCAGGACCTGGACTGGACTCCCTCCCCCCGGTTTGAAGAAAAACAGCCAGGTACAGTCTGCTTCGACGGCAAGGATACTAAAAGCTTGGTCGCGGCGCCATATCAGGCGGCCGCGCGACCCAGCGCGGCGGTGTGCTGGCTTCTGCGCGTTACGCCAGCTTCAGGATGGAGGGCGCCGTTCGCTCCAGAATCTGGCTGGCGGCGCCATCGGGCAGGGCGACCTCGCGGATGTAGGCAAAGGTGCGGGTGTACGTCTCATAGGAGAGGAGCACGGGAAAGTCGCTGCCGGGCAGCATGTGGCTGGCGCCGAAGGCGGTGCAGGCACACAGCAAACCAGCGGCTGATCCGTGGCCCACGGTGTCGTAGTAGAAGCGCCGCGCGGTGACACTGGGTGGCTCGGGCAGTTCCCGCTGCCGCATCGAGAACTGGCGGTCCAGGCGTTCCAGCAGCATGGGGATGGGCCCGCCCAGGTGCGGCACAATGAAGGTGATATTCGGGTACTTCGCGGGCAGCTTGCGGGCGATCAGGTGCAGCACGATGGCCGCGTCCTCCAGCGAGGTGCCTACGGCCGCGCCCAGCCCGTAGTCCGTGATCAGCGGCGAGCGGATACCGTTGCCGCAGGGGTGGAAGAAGACCACGCCGGAGCGGCGGTTCAGCTCCTCATAGATCGGCTCGAACTCCGCCTCCGCGACGGATCGATCCAGCGCGGAGCAGTGCAGGTTCACGCCTACCATGGCCAGGTCATCCAGCCCGCGCGCCATCTCTCGGAGCGAGGCCTCGATGTGCGGCAGCGGCAGCGAGACGAACGATCGGAACTTGGCCGGATAGCGCCGCACCAGCGCGGCCGCCGCATCGTTGCCGGCGCGCGCCGCGGCCAGCGCGGCCCCTTCATCCGCCCCATAGGGCGCTCGTCCGGCGGCGGGCGAGAGCACCTGCATGCCCACGCCGGCTTGCTCCATCATGTCCAGCCGCTGCTGGAGATGCCCCTCCTCATCGGTGTCGGGCTGGCCAGGGAAGCCGCCGGCCACGCGGCCCTGTGTGAGCCGCCCCAGCGCCTGGTTGAACCCGCTGGGATGGTAGTGGGCGTGAACGTCAACAATCATGCTGCACAGCGTAACGGATGCACCGCCCGCTGAGGAGGGCCAACAGCTGGCGCAGGCCGGGCTCGCCGTTCTGGCCAGCTTACAGGCGGCATCGCGGCTCGCGCGGCCTGGCCGCCCTCCAGTCAGTCAAAGCTCGCGCGGTGTGTGCTTGCGAGCTTGTGTAGCATCGGGGGGTGAGGTCCTCGGCGGATCAGGGTGGCCGGCAGCAGTTCCGCCGGGTGGTTGGCCGGGGTGTGCGTTTGCGCTGCCCCTCCTGCGGGCAGGGGAGTGCTATGGCAGGTTGGTTCAGCATGGCCCGTCGCTGCTCCGCCTGCAACTTCTGGTTTGAACGCGAAGATGGCTACTTCGTTGGCGCCACGGCCATCAACATGGGCCTGGGCATCGTCATCCCGGCTGCCGTCGCCTTCACCTGGCTGGGCTTGAGCTGGCCGCGCACGCCCTGGACGCCCCTGGGCATCACCTTCATCGGCCTGGCGGTGATTGTGCCGCTGGTGTGCTTTCCGCTGGCCCGCATGCTGTGGCTCTCCATCGACCTGGTCGTGCGCCCCATCCAGCCGGCCGAGTACCAGCACGAGCATGCGCTGAGCGAGGATGGGCCGCACGATGCGTGACGTGAGGCGGTGAATCAGACGCGAGCGTAGGCCACCACCCAGTCGATGAGCAGGTGTCCGGAGGCGGACGGGGCGGGAGCAGGGCCGCTGTCAGCGGTCTCCGTCTGGAGGATCCAATGCATCGGCGTGTTGGGCAGGCGCTGGGTGGCGCGGCCCACCAGTTGACCATCCAGCAGGAAGGTGACGGAGGCGGGCGTCCATTCAATGACCGCCGTATGCCAGGAGGTGTAGGCATCGGCGGTGCACCAGCTGGTTTGGTCCAGGCTGCCGGCGCCGTGCTCGTGGTGCACATAGGCGCAGATGGTGGAGCTGAGCGTACCCTCGGGGAAGTCGATCTCACCATCCTGGGGCCAGCGTTCCGAGTCGGGCCACAGCACCCAGGCAGTTTTGTAGCCCGGCACAGGGTCGGACCGAAAGCGCACGGCGTAGCGGCCATACAGCTGGCCGCCCTCGCGGCCGAGAGCGCCCTGAAGCCGCGGCAGCAGCGCACTCACCAGGTGCAGGCCATGCCGGCTGTGCAAGTACACATCCAGCAGGCCGTTGTGCACGCTCACCACTTGCGAAGGCATGTAGGTGCCGTGGTGGCTCGTGTCCGGCCAGCCGCTGGGGTAGGCGGTCCACTGCCCGGCCACCGCCGCGGGGAACTGGCCCACGGGTACGGGGCGGGTGAAGTCGTCCTTGAACACCTGGCGCCAGCCGGGCAGGTTGCCAACGGGCATTGCCTGCCCGGAGGGGCCGCTTCGGTCCGCCGTGCGAGCCCCGCTACCGAGTAGGAGGTGCGCCAGTGGCGGCACCAAGGGCGCGGGCGATGGGCCTGCGCTCGGTACGCTGGCCAGGCTGGGCTGGGCTGGGCCGATAGGCGCCGTAGAGTGCACGATGGCCTGGCTCGCGAAGAGGGCGCCAGCGGTTATGACCAGCAGGGCCAGCCAGATCAGCGCCTGCAGCGGGCGTGTCATGCTGCTTCTGGGACGCCCTCCTTTGCCGCGCCGCGCGGCTCCAGCCGCGCCGTTCGCCGGTGGCGCCTTCAGCAAATGGCGATCCGTGCCGGCCACGCCCCGGCACCAGCTCCACTAGCCGGCGAGGGCTTGGTTCAATCCATCCAGGGTTCGCCTTCGTAGCTGTAAGTAAGCGCCCGGATGCATAACGGTCCTCCGGGCAGCCGTCGGCAGGAGGAGCGGCAATGGAGGCACAATCAGCCACTACGCAGGATTCCGGCGAGCCAGAAGCACCGAACCAACACCTCACCATCCGTGAGGGATGGGACGTGTACACGGCCAGCGGCCACAAGCTTGGCGTCGTGATGGAGGTCTATGTCGACCATCTGCTGGTGCACAAGAGCCAGCTCCTTGGCAAAAAGGAGCTGCGGATTCCCCGAACGTCGGTGCAGCGCAGCGACACCACCAAGAAGCGGGTGTACCTGGACCGGGACTGAGCCGCGCGGCTTACGTGTTTCCGGCCGGGTGGAAGCGGCGCCACTCATCCATGAGACGCTGTGGGGACACGTGGGTGTAGATCTGCGTGGTGGCCACGCTGCTGTGGCCGAGATATTCCTGGACGCTGCGGATGTCCGCGCCGGATCGCACCATCTCCGTGCCGCCGTAGTGGCGGAACGAGTGCGGTGTGGCCTTGATGCCGGCACGCCGCGCGTATTTCCCGACTGCTAGTTGAATGGAGCGCACGGAGAGGCGCAGCACGTTGCCGTCGCGGTCTACGCGGGCTGATTTGGCCGCGGGGTTGTGCCGCAGAAACAGTGGGTCGTAGTCGTCGGCCCGTGCGTCGAGGTAGCGATTCAGCGCATCCATGCCCGCCTCCGAGAAGAAGACGGTGCGCACTTTGCCGCCTTTGCCCACAATCACGGCCAGGCCCTTTTCAAAGTCCACCGACTGCCGGTTCAGCCCGGCCACCTCTGAGACTCGCGCGTTGGTATCGAACAGCACCCGCAGCAGAGCCTGGTCGCGCAACCACGAGAGCTCCTGCTCGCGTGTTTCGAACGCTGGCTGAGGCGTGCGCAGCATTTCCGGCAGCCGCTCATCGGGGCTGGGTGGCGCGGGCGTCACCTTCGGCAGCTCGATGCTGGCCGTGCTCAGGGTGAAGATCTCGGCGCTGGCCAGGTGCTTGAACCAGGCGGTGAGGGCAACCAGGTAGGTCTTGCGGCCGCTGGCTGAGAGGTGCTGGTGAAAGAGCTGCCGGCTGTATGCCCGCAGCAGCCGCCCATCCACACACTCCAGCGCGCTGCTGGGAGGCAGGCCCTCCTCCTCGGCGAAGCGCAGGAACTTGTTGAGGGCGAAGCCGTACGTTCGCAGCGTGCGGGGTGACTTGTTGCGCTCCGCCAGGTAATCGAGGAATTCCTGTCGGGCCTCGGCCAGCGTCATGTCGCCGGTATGAACGGAAGCGGCCCCCGGCCGTTACCCGCGTTGCCGGCCAAACTTCCGGCGGGCCGGGCTATTCCCAGCGGAAGGTGCGAACCGTCATGGCCACAATTGCTGCCGTCCACAACAGCAGCACCACCAGGCTGAAGCCGGGCAAGGTGCCACCGCCGAGCGCCGCGCGCAGCAGATCCGCCAGTGCGGTCACCGGCAGGTAGCGGGATACCGCTGCTACCGCCGCGGGCAGGTGATCGATGGGCAAGAACACGCCACCGATGAGCGCGAACACCAGGAACAGACCGTTTGCGCCGGCCAGAGTCGCCTCGGCCCGCAGCGCACCGGCCATCAGCAGGCCCAGGCCGGCAAAGGCGGTGGTCCCCAGCAGAGCAACCACCACGGCCCAGGGCAAGTTGCCATTGGTGGTCCAGCCGAAGGCCAGCATGGCGACACCAATCAGCAGTATGCCCTGCACCACCTCCAGCACGACGATCGAGCTGATCTTGGCGGCGATGAGCGCGCCGCGACTGAGGGGCGATCCGCCCAGGCGCTTCAGCACGCCGTAGTGGCGTTCATAGGCGGTAGCTATACCCAGGCTGACCATGCCGGCCGACATGATGGCCAGCGCCAGAATGCCTGGCAGCAGGAAGTCCACAGGCTTCGAGCTGCTGGGGAAGAGGTTGAGCGACGCGAAGAAAAGCAGCAGCAGCAGCGGAATCACCAGCGTCACCAGCACGTTCTCGCCGCGTCGCGCCGTCAGCCGCAGCTCCATGCCGGTTTGTGCGAGATACGCTCTCACGCTCGCACCTCCTCGCCGGTGAGGCGCAGGAAAATCTCCTCAAGCGATTCGCGGCCTGCCCGCAGCTCGCGGATGACCACGCTGTTGTCGCGCGCCCAGGCTGTGAGCTCGGCCAGCAAGGCAGGCGAATCGGGCGTTTCGAAGCTGCAAATGGTAGGGCCCCCGGCCTGCACGGCGCTGGCGTGGGGCAGCGCGCGCAGCGCCTCTACGTCCACAGCCGCATCGGTCACCATGCGCACTGTGGCCTCCGTGCCATGGCGCAGTGTAGCCATGTCACCAATGGCGGCCAGCTCGCCGCGATCCACGATGGCCAGCCGGTCCGCCAGCTGCTCGGCCTCATCCATGTAGTGGGTGGTGAACAGCACCGTGACGCGCCGTTCCCGGAGCGAGCGGATGATGTCCCACGTGGCGCGGCGCGCTTGTGGGTCCATGCCGGCGGTTGGTTCGTCCAGGAACACCAGCTTGGGCTGGCCCACCAGTGCCAGAGCCAGGGATAGCCGTTGCTTCTGGCCGCCGGACAGGCGGCGGTAGGGCGTTTTCACGGCCTCGGTCAGCCCCACCACCCTCAACAGCTCGCCCACGTCGCGGCGGTTCGGATAGAAGCTGGCGAACAGGTTCAGGATTTCCCCTGGCCGAGCCTGAGGGTAGATGCCGCCATCCTGCAGCATCAGGCCCATCCGGCGGCGCAGGTCGCGCGCATTCCGCTGGGGGTCCAGTCCCAGCACGCGCACCTCGCCCGCGTCGGCCCGCCGGTAGCCCTCCAGCACTTCAATGGTGGTGGTTTTGCCGGCGCCGTTGGGGCCCAGCAGGGCGAAGACCTCGCCCACGTTGACATCGAACGAGAGGTTGGCCACGGCCACATTGCTGCCATACGCCTTGCGCAGGTTGACAACGCGAATGGCGACGCCGGCCTGCTCGTCGCCCAGCGCCGCGTCGCCAGCCTGGGCAGTGCTCGGCGCAGGTGTCACGAGCCCCCATTGTACTGCCTGCCCGCGCCCCGGCCGCGCCCTGCCCGCGCGCCAGGATGGCCGGCAGTTTGATCCCGAATGAGCGCAATGTGATTTCGGGATCGCCTTCTTTCACGTGAACGGCTGGTAACTGGCCGTTTGTCCAGGGTGGTGTCCTATCCAAACGGGTGATTCACGGCGCACCAGCCCGGCGTACAGTGCCTGCAGTAGAGGTAGCGGCCCGACACCGGGGCCGATCTCACACAGCAAAAAGACGGGAGAATGGCCTTGGAACAAGCAGAAGGCGGCGCGCTGAGCGCCTTTTCGGGCGAGCTGGCGGACGCGGTGCAGCGCGCTGCCGCTTCACTGGTAACGGTGTATGGGCGGCAGCGCCAGCCGGCAACAGGGGTAGCCTACGCCGCGGATGTGGTGCTCACGGCGGACCACGTGCTGGAGCGCGACGAAGACCTTGGCATCGAGGCTCCGGATGGCCGGCGCATTGAGGCGCGGCTGGCTGGCCGCGACCCCGCCAGCGACCTGGCGGTGCTGCGAGTGAGCGGGTTGAACCTGCCGGCGGCAACGCCCGCGGCGGTCGAGCCACGGGTGGGCCAGCTGGCACTGGCGGTGGGGCGCCCCTCCAGCCGAGGCCACATGGCCAGCCTGGGCGTCGTCAGCGCGGTGGGCGGGCCGTTGCGCACCGGCCGCGGGCTCACGCTGGACCAGTACATCCGCACCGACGCTGTGCCCTACCCCGGCTTTTCCGGAGGCGCGCTGGTAGACGTGTCCGGCAGTGTGCTTGGCATCGTCTCCACCGGGCTGGCCGGCGCGGCGGCGCTGGCGGTGCCGGCCGCCATCGCCTGGCGGGTAGCGCAGATGCTGGCCAGCCAGGGGCGCATTCGCCGTGGCTACATCGGCGTGAGCAGCCAGCCCGTGCGCCTCTCCACCCCCCGTGGAACCCAGGAAACGGGCCTGCTCATCGTGCAGATCCACGCTGACAGCCCCGCCCTGCGAGCTGGACTGCTGGTAGGCGACATCATCGTGGGCGTGGAGGACCACGTGGTGGCTGATACGGATGACCTCATGCGCGTCCTGACAGGCGACCGCGTGGGCCAAGGGGTGGGCTTCCAGATCGTCCGCGGCGGCGTGGAGCAGCGCCTGGAGGTGACCGTCGGCGAGCGGGCTGATTGAGAACGGGGTGCAGGCATGGAATTGGGGTGACACGCCGCCGATGACATAATGAACGTGAGGGACAGCAGGAGATGTTCGACTTCCTGAAGAAAGGAACCCGCATCGACGTGACTTCTCCGGCGCTGAGCGAAGAAGAGAAGGCGCGGCGGCTGCCGCCAGGCCAGTACCTGACCGAGAAGTTTCCGGTGCTGCACTATGGCAGCGTGCCGCGCTTCAACGAGGCTACGTGGGATTTTCGCGTTTTCGGCCTGGTGGATGTGGAGAAGCGCTGGACGTGGGCCGAGTTCCAACGCCTGCCCTCCAAGCAGGTGACGCGGGACATCCATTGCGTGACCCACTGGAGCAAGTACGACACGGCCTGGGAAGGCGTGCCGCTGGCCGCGCTGCTGCGCGAGCAGGTGGGGGTGAAGGCGGAGGCCGGGTTCGTGGTAGCGCACGCGGACAACGGCTACACCACCAATGTGCCGCTGGAGCTGGTGCTCCAGCCCGATACGCTGCTGGCCCATAAATACGACGGCCAGCCGCTGACGCCGGACCACGGCTACCCCTTGCGCCTGTTCATCCCCACGCGCTACTTCTGGAAGAGCGCCAAGTGGCTGCGCGGGCTGGAGTTCCTGGCGCAGGACCGCCTGGGGTTTTGGGAGCAGAACGGCTACAACAACAACGCCGATCCGTGGCGCGAGGAACGCTACTCCTTTTAGCGCGCGGCGCGGTCGCTTGCAGGTGGGCCAGCGGCGGCTGGCCCGGGGAGAGAGGTAGGTCGAGAAGTTTGGCCGGAACCATTCCGCGACAGCCGGGTGGAGTCGCCCGGGGATGTCCGTTCAAGTCGAAGTGGCTGCCTCGGGGGCCGGTGGAGGGCCGCTGATGGCATTGCGGCCAAACTTCTGATGGCGGCAGCGAGTGCCCAGCTTATGGAGGACCTGAAGAAGCTTTTCGGCCTCAAGGACAAGCTGGGCGTCAACTTCGGCAAGGGCCAGCTCATCTACTTCCCTGGTGCGCCGGCGGACGTGTTCCACGTGATCCTCAAGGGCCGCGTGCAGGTGGATGAGCCAGGTCAGGTGTCGCGGCAATTGGGCGCCGGCGACCTGTTCGGCGAAGTGGAGCTGTTCACCAATCGCCCTCGTGCCGGTACAGCCAAGGCGCTGGACGATACTACGACGCTCGCCTTCAACCAGGACAGCGCGTTGGTCCTGGCAGAAACCACCCCTCGCTTCCTGTTGACTATCCTGGCGAAGTGCTGCGAGCGCGTGGCGCGAGCCGAGCACGGCGGCGGCAAGGCCAGCGCGCCAGCGGCGGAAGCGCCTCCAGCCAGCGCCGCGGCCGCG
>JBOGTU010000212.1:0-17200 GCA_050695655.1 Chloroflexota bacterium
CGACACGTTCGCGCCGATCGGCCCCTGCATCGTGACCGCCGACGAAGTGGCCAACCCGCAGAACCTGCAGATTCGCCTTTCGGTGAACGGCACCTTGCGGCAGAACTTCAACACCAGCGACATGGCACACAAGATTCCTCGCTGCATCGAGTGGATCACCTCCATCCACGCCTTGGAACCGGGCGACATCGTTGCCACCGGCACCAATCACCGTGGACTGAGCCCTTTCCAGGATGGCGACCTGGTGGAGCTGGAGGTCGAGGGTCTGGGCAAGCTGGCCATCCACGTGCGGGACGACCAGAAGCGCACCTGGGCGCGGGAAACACGCTTGGATCGCCAGCAGAAGCGCCTGGAGGGCACCACCCCCCAGCTAAGCGGTAAGTACGCCGCTCCTGCCTAAAAGCTTGGCCCCACAGCCAGAAGCGGCCTTCGACCGGGCCCTCAGGGCCGCCACCCGGGCTTGAACGCACGTTTCCGCGCAAACCCAACCGGCCGCCGCGGCATGGTTCCGGCCAAACTCTCCCCGTTGACTCGGCGGAGGACGGAGGCGCCTGCGCTAGGCTTGAAGCCAGCCCCTTCGTTACAAGGAGGAGATGTTGGCGAAGACAGGCGCATTCGGCTTCGTCCTCCACAGCCACTTGCCCTACGTGCGGCAGGCCGGCACGTGGCCGCACGGCGAAGAAATGGTGCACGAAGCCATCTGCGATACCTACGTCCCGTTGCTCCAGGCGCTGTGTGCCCTGGCCGAGGAGGGCTGCGACTATCGTGTTGCCATTGAGGTAACGCCTATCCTGGCGGAACAGCTCAGTGATCCGCTGGTGATTGCCGACTACCGCGTCTACATGGCCGCCCTCATCGACCGGGTGGACGAGGCCGAGCGGCACTACACACGGCAGGGCGATGCCAGCCTGGCCAGCCTGGCCCGCTACTATGCCGAGTGGAACCGGCAGATCGTCGCGGCCTTCGAGCACCAGTTTCAGGCCGACCTGCTCGGCGTGCTGCGCCGCCTGCAGGATGCCGGCCTGGTGGAGCTGGTGGCTGGCGCGGGCACGCACCCCTTTCTGCCGCTCATGTCGCGCGATTCCACCGCGCGGGCGCACATTGGGCTGGGCGTGCGCGAATATGTGCGCCGCTTTGGCCGCCAGCCACGCTGCATGTGGTTGCCGGAGTGCGGCTACCGGCCGCCGGAGTACGACATGTCGCACGGGCACGCGGTGTTCCGGCCAGGGCTGGAGACGTTCCTTGATGAGGTGGGCATTCGCGGCTTCTTCGCGGATTCCTCGGCTGTGGAGGGCGGCGAAGTCGCCATCATACCCGCCCGAGCCAGCAGCTACCGTGAGGAAGTTGCCCGCGCAGGCCTGCCCCGAACGCGGCGCTTGCCCGCGCACAACACCGCCTGGCCCTACCTGGTGGGGCAGAGCAACGTGGCCGTGTTCGCCCGCGATCGCCTCACTGGCGGCCAGGTATGGTCGGCCAGTGAGGGCTACCCCGGGCATTTCGCCTACCGCGAGTTCCATAAGAAGGACGCCATTTGCGGGATGCGCTTCTGGAAGATCACCGGCAATGGCGTGGCTCTGGGCGAGAAGGAGCACTATGACCCCATCGCGGCCTTTGGGGGTGTAGCGGCCCAGGCGGACCACTTCGTGCGGCTCCTGGAGGCGCACGTCGCGGGAAACGCCGGCCTGGTGGCTGAGCCACCCCCCATGATCCTCTCGCCCTACGACACCGAGCTCTTCGGCCACTGGTGGTTCGAAGGCGTGGAGTGGCTCAAGCAGGTGCTGCGCCGGCTCGCGGTGCACCCGACCATCGAGCTCACCACCCCTGGCGACTACCTGGAGCGCTACCCACCGGAGGAGAGCATTGCCCTACCCCAGAGCTCCTGGGGCGCCGGCGCCGACACCCGTACCTGGTTCAACGACGCCACCAGCTGGATGTGGCCCATCGTGCACGGGTATGAGCTGCAGATGGAGGACATGATCCGGCGCTTCCCGGCTGCGTCCGGCGCAATGGAAGCGGCCCTGAACCAGGCCGCGCGGGAGCTGCTGCTGGTGGAGAGCAGCGACTGGCCGTTTCTGGTGAGCACTGGCCAGGCCGATGCCTACGCCAGCTTGCGTTTCCGTACGCACGCCGCGCGGTTCGACAGCCTGGTGGACCAGCTGCTCAGTGAACGCATTCAGGAAGAGGAGCTGGGGAGAGCGGCCGCGCTGGATAACCCCTTTCTCACGCTGGACTATCACCTCTTCGCCGGCCAGCCGGAACCAGCGCCGCCGGTCCAGTCGCCATTCAGCCCCAGAACATCAGTCCCGAGTTTGCCGGCAGCCCGCTCGAACTGAGCCCGCGCTTTGGCGCGAACTCAGCGGAGCGCCGCTGCCAAAGCCCTCAGTTGCCAGCCAGCCACGCCTCGCGCAGCTCCAGCAGGAAAGCCGTGGCCTGGCGCTGCCCCGCCTCGGCCGCCGGCCCCCGGCGGGCCGGGTCGAACCGGGCGCCCGGTTCGATGCCCATCGCCTCGGCGGACTCCGCGTTGGGCGCCTGGAGCAGCACGCGCACGCCGCTGGCGGCGATGCCGCGAGCGGCCTCGGCTGTGCGTGGCTCCTCAAACGTGACCAGCGCCAGCAGCAGGTCGCAGGACGCGGCCAGCGCCAGGTGCGAACCGGCTACTCCGCCATCCATGTAGGCGCGGCTGCCAACGGCAATCGGTTTCACCATGCCCGGCACGCACATGCTGATGGCCACCGCGCGGCCTAAGGCAATGCCGGCCGCGGCGTCGAAGCCGCGAATCGCGCCATCGTCAACATCTACCCCCGTGGCGACGAGCGCTTTCGCCGGCCACTCGGCCCCTATTTGCGCGGTGATTTCAGACACGAAGGTCTCGGCGCTGGCCGCGCGGGCAGCCTTGGCTTGCTGGCCCAAATCGCGGCACACCTCCGGCGTCATCTCTGTATCTGCCTCGCGCAGCCTCATCAGCCGCTGCATGACCTGCATGTCGGGGTGCAGCAGATGTTCGGGAGGTGGCCCTTGCGGGGCAAACTGGGCCGCGTACAAGCGCTCCAGGTCGTACCCCAGGCGAACCTGCGCGCCCACCATGGCCCCGGCGGACGTACCGACAATGATGTCGGCCTCATTCACATCCACGCCGCCGTCACGCAGGCCTTTCATGAATCCGATCTCCCACGAAATGCCAGTCATTCCGCCGCCACCGAGCACCACTCCACGTTTCATGGCGCCCACAATAGCAGCAGCCCCGCAAGTCTGTGCAGGCTTCTCGGCTCCACCGACAAAGCACTCATCCGAGGAGTCCGTGGACCGAGTGCCGGAATTCGGCAGCGGGCACTGGACAGGGGGGTATATCCTAGGCGCATCAACTGCTGAGGGTATCGCTGATGCTGTCCACCGAAGAGAACGAACTGCTCTGCCGAGTTGGCCCTGAAACGCCGATGGGGACGTTTATGCGCGAGTACTGGCTGCCCGCGTTTCTCCCCAGCGAGCTGCCCGAGCCGGATAGTCCGCCGCTGCGCCTGCGGCTGCTGGGCGAGAACCTTATCGCCTTCCGCACCACCTCCGGCAAGTACGGCCTGCTGGCCAACGCTTGCCCGCACCGCGGCGCATCGCTGTTCTTTGGCCGCAACGAGGAGGAGGGCCTGCGCTGCGTGTATCACGGCTGGAAATTCGATCTGACGGGCCAGTGCGTGGACATGCCCAACGAGCCCGCGGAGTCGAACTTCAAGAACAAGGTCAAGGCCGTGGCGTATCCCTGTGTGGAGCGCAACGGCATTGTGTGGACCTACATGGGGCCACGCACTCCCGCGCCACCACTGCCGGAGTGGCTGCCTAACATGGAGCCAAACTGCCAGCTGTGGGTTCGGCTGCAGGAGTCCAACTGGCTGCAGGCGCTGGAGGGCGACATCGATACCGTGCATGCCTTCTTCCTGCACTCGGGCCACATCAAGCGTGACATGTCGTTCCCCGGGAGCGACGGCTACTACATCTCCGAGCAGCGCTGGGCGCACTGGGTGGCGCAAGACCACGAAATCGGCACCAGCTACGCGGCCGTGCGCGAGGCTGAGCTCGGCACGGAATACTGGCGCATGGGGCACTTCCTCTTCCCCTTCTACACCTTGAATGGCCCCGGGTTGCTGGGCGTGAAGAACCAGTCGCTGGCCTGGGTACCGCTGGACGACGAACACACCATGGTGTGGACCGTTGGCCGGCAGCAGCCCTACCCGCCGGAAACCGAGACGGTAGGCGGCTTCAAATCCGGCTTCATCCGAACGGATCCCATCGGCCGCTTCGACCCGTACGGGCAGCGGCCCCAGGGCGGCGTTCAACCGCGCCGCTTCGAAACCAACACGGGCTGGCTGGGTCGTTTCCGCCCCATCGCCAACCAGCACAACGATTACCTCATGGATCGCGAGCTGCAAAAACGCATGGGCACCTACAGCGGTATCCCCGGGATCGCCCAGGACTCGTCCATGCAGGAGAGCATGGGCCCCATCTACGATCGCACCCAGGAACGCCTGGGTACGTCGGACCTGATGATCATCCGCACCCGCCGCAAGATGCTCGCCGCCCTGCGCGCCTACCAGCAGGGCGCCACAGCACCGGGCGTGGACCTGCCGGGCGCGTATCGTATGCGTTCCGGCGGCGTCATCGTACCCAAGGGCGTGAACGCGCTGGACGCCATGGCCGACCTGCACCATGACCGCGTGCCGCTGGAGCAATTTCGCCCGCGCTGGGAGGCTTCGCTCAGCGCATAGTTGTCGCACGAGTCGCCGGTTTGAGGTCGCCGGCGACTCGCGCCTCCGCTCAATGCCAGCCCGGCTGAACGGTCGCCTTGAAGCTGCTCGCAGGCAGCCCTGCATCTACGAGTCCGGCGTGGAGATCGCGGGATTTCAACGCGGCACCGCGGGCGCTGGTCGGACACTCCACGAAGAACATCTTTACCATCAACTTGGCTCTCGGGGCCTGTTCCGTCGTTCACCAATGCCGAACACGCGGCAGAAGCGCTGCGTCGGGCCTGCCGTCGACGGCCGCCCGCCAGCCGGCGGCTTCGGGGCGCTCAACGAACAGCACAACGGTCTTGCCGTCGCGTTCGCCGCCAGGCTGCAGCCCGGCCTGGACGCGCCAGCCCCGTGCCCCACCGTGCCGCAGCGCCGCCGATGGAGCCACTAGGCCCGGCTCCCCTGCCGCGCGCAACCGTTTTGCCTCAGCTTGGCAGGTCGGATAGCTGGCCAGCCCTCCGGTCAGCGCGCCCAGCAGCAGGTCCGGCTGGCCGGCTGGCCGCTCGTGAATCTCCACGGCCCACAGTGTGCGCTGGATGCCAGCGAGGTCCACCGGATCGCGTATCCCCTCGTGCCGCAAGAACTCGGCCCAGGCGCCGTCGAGCGTGTCCGGCTTGTGTCCAGCGAAGTGAAGGGGCCTTGCCGCGGTTGCCCGGCAGGCAAGGGGCAGCTATCGCAAGGGAATCTGGGCCGCGGTGCTGAGGAAGGGCATGGAGATGTCCGGGTCCCATACCAGCGTGAGTGGGGCAGCGGGCGAGCCGCCAGCCTGAAAGCACAGCGGCACCGGCCCGAAGCTGGCACCCGCCCGGTCGGCCTGGGCATCACGCAAAGGCTGGTGCTGCTGGCCAGCAGGAACAAGGTCCGTCATAACCCAGGCAGGGCACGCGCCCGCGGGGCTTGTGACCGGCGGCCGCTGCTGGCCGAGGCTGTCCCGCAGCGCGAAATCGCGCCGGTCCGCCCGCTGCTGCCTGCTGGAAGTGTTGCCGAAGCGCACGGCCAGCGTCACGTAGTGCAAGCCGGCGGCAGGGGCCGGTGTGCCCAGCGGTGATGCCTGCCTCTGAACATCCTGCACCGCCAGGCTGAAGCCCGGTCCACCACCCGCCGCGAAGCGCGCCGATCCCTGGTCCGGCGTGCCTGCCGCCACCGCCGCCGGCGCCGAGGTCCGCGCCAAACCAGTCAGCACCAGCCCTCCACCAAGCAGCACCATTCCCACCGCCGCGCCGATCCACAAGGCCAGCTTCAAGCGCACAACCAGCAACGACGCTTCGATCTGCGCATCACATGAGGTACAGCACCATCAAGCCTGAAATGGTGACGTTGGCATTGGAAGTTTACAGTCGGTTGCTTAAGCGCGGAGCAATGGGAGGTCAATCGGCGTCCCCACAGCAGAGCTGCACAAGCGCCGTATCCGAAGCGCCTTCGAACCGCGGCGTTGGTGGGCCAATGAACCCGAAGAGCTCAGGTCTCCATTCCGCGCTCAAAAATGAGGGTGGTCGATGGGGCTCGAACCCACAACCGCTGGAGCCACAATCCAGAGCTCTACCGTTGAGCTACGACCACCATGCATGAGCGGTGGTGCGATTGGGATGTGTTGGACACCCAGCCGGCCCGCCCCTCAGCGCAGTAAGTTTACCTGGCCGCCGCGCAGCGGGCGCCGCGGGCGTGCCGCCGACGCACAGTGCCCGCACTCGCCTCTCGGGCGTGCCGAAGGCCGGGGTCGAACCGGCACGAGGTTGCCCTCACAGGTTTTTGAGACCAGCGCGTCTACCTATTCCGCCACTTCGGCGCCCGTTCGAGTATACCGGGGGCGCTTACTGCCGTTGCTGTTGCTGCTGTTATCGCTCCCAGGGCACCGTGCCAGGCGCCCGCCGCTGGGTGAAGTCGCGCAGGACCTGGCGCGCGTGAACGAAGGCGACCTCGGGCAGGGCAGTCAGCGGGAACCAGCGCAGCGCGTCCGACTCAGCATCGAGGCGCGGCTCGCCGCCTACGATGCGCAGGACGTAATAGGTGTTGAGAATGAACACGCTGTCACCACCATAGTCGTACGTGTCCATGTAGATGCCCAGCAGCTCGCCCGCCTCGCAGATGTAGCCGGTCTCCTCCCACACCTCGCGCAGTGCGCCGGCGCAAGGGTGCTCGCCGTTCTTGAGGAAGCCGCCGGGAATGTCCCACCAGCCCTTCCACGGCTCAATCGCCCGGCGCACCAGCAGCAGCTGGCCATCGCGCAGCACCAGGCCACCCGCGGCGGGCTTGGAGTTGAGGAAGGTGTGGTGCCCCGCCGGGCAGATGAAGTAGTCGCCCGCCGGCAGCAAGGCCGCGCCGCAGCGGTCGCACCAGCTGGGGTTCACGGCCGCGGCTCGGGCGGTCCCGCTTCCGCGGCCAGCCGCTCCATCTGCTGGCGGCCCAGCCGGTACGGCAGCCAATCTCGCTGCTGCTCGGCGCCCAGTGCTTGGTAGAAGTCGATGGCGTGGCGGTTCCAGCCCAGCACCTGCCACTCCAGGCGGCCACAGCCACTGCCCAGGGCCCGCGCACACAGCTCGATGAGAAACGCGCGCCCAATGCCCTGGCTTCGATACTCGGGCAGCACGAACAGGTCCTCCAGGTAGAGCGACGGCCGCGCCAGGAAGGTGGAGTAGGTGTTGAACCAGATGGCGTAACCGGCCGGCACGCCATCCTCCTCGCACAGCAGGGCATGGAACAGGGGTGGGCTTGCGGCCAGGTCCCGTACGAAGCGCTCCCGCGCGGCCGCATCCGGCCGGGGCAGATGCTCGAAATCGGCCAGGCCGTCCACCAGGGGCAGCAGGGTCGCAGCGTCCTCCGGCCCCGCCACGCGGAACGCCCTCACGGGAACGCCCGCGGCTGGCTCAGGCGGACTCGTCTTCCGAGAGGACCTCGCGGTCGGCGCGGCCAAGGAGGATGGGCTTGCGTTCGCCATAAATCACTTGCGCATCCACCACACACTTGCGGGCGCCATCCATGGAGGGGATGTCGAACATGACGTCCGTGAGCACATCCTCCACGATGGTCCGCAGCCCGCGGGCGCCAGTCTTCTGCTGGAGGGCCAGCTCGCTGGCGGCCTCCACCGCGTCGGACGTGAAGATCAGCTCCACTTTGTCCAGCGCCAGGAACTTCTGATACTGCTTGAGGATCGCGTTCTTGGGCTCGGTCATGATGCGCACCAGATCGTCCTTATCCAGCGGATCGAGCGCCACCGTGGCCGGCAGCCGGCCCACAAACTCGGGGATGAGGCCGTACTTCATGAGGTCATCCGGGGTGAGGTGCACCAGCACGTTCGTTTCTGCCTCCCGGTGGCGGTTGTCCCCGGCCAGCGTCTCCCGCCCGAAACCGATGCTCTTCTTCGACCCGAGGCGCTTCTCCACGATCTTGTCCAGCCCCTCAAAGGCGCCACCGCAGATGAACAGGATGTTGGTTGTGTTGATCTGAATGAAGTCCTGGTGGGGGTGCTTGCGGCCGCCTTGCGGCGGCACGTTCGCTACGGAGCCCTCAATGATCTTCAGCAGCGCCTGCTGCACGCCCTCGCCGGAGACGTCCCGCGTGATGGAGGGGTTATCGGACTTGCGGGAGATCTTGTCGATCTCGTCGATGTAGATGATGCCTCGCTCGGCCCGGGCAATGTCGTAATCGGCCGCCTGGATGAGCCGCAGCAGGATGTTCTCCACATCCTCGCCCACATAACCGGCCTCGGTGAGGGCAGTGGCATCGGCAATGGAGAAGGGCACGTCCAGGATTTTGGCCAGCGTTTGGGCCAGCCACGTCTTGCCGCAGCCGGTGGGCCCCACCAGGAGGATGTTGGACTTCGCCAGCTCTACCTCGTCGATCTGCATGCCGGCGCCCACGCGCTTGTAGTGGTTGTACACGGCTACAGAGAGCACCTTCTTCGCGCGATCCTGGCCGATGACGTACTGGTTCAGCTGGTCATACAGGCGCCGCGGGGTAGGCACTTTGTTGGGGAAGAACTTGCTCTTCTGGGGGGCCGCGCCCTCCTCCTCGATAATCTCGCGGCAGAGGTCAATGCACTCGTCGCAGATGTACACGCCGGCCGGACCGGCGATGAGCCTCCGCACCTGCTCCTGGCTTTTCCCGCAGAAGGAGCAACGATAGGTGAGGCGGGCGCCGCGGGTGTTAGCCGTCTTGCTTGCTCCCGCCCACGAGCGCCAGGTCCGCCGTGCGGGTAGGCTGCAGAATCTCGTCCACGATGCCATACGCAACGGCCTCGTCAGCGGTGAGCCACTTGTCGCGGTCGAAG
Organism: Chloroflexota bacterium; assembly: GCA_050695655.1. Taxonomy (GTDB): domain Bacteria; phylum Chloroflexota; class JAJPGV01; order JAJPGV01; family JAJPGV01; genus DATKQD01. The sequence continues at coordinate 9,046 of JBOGTU010000212.1, forward strand.
TCAGTGCTGATCTGCTCGTAGGCCTGGCCGGTGTGCTTGGAAAGGATCTGCCGCAGGGTCATCTGCAGCCGCAGCACCTCCCGGGCCATGATCTCGATGTCCGTCGCCGCACCCTCAGTGCCACTTTGCACCTGGTGCATGTGGATCGTGGCGTGTGGCAAGGCAAAGCGCTTGCCCTTGGCCCCGCCGGCCAGCAGCACCGTGCCCATGCTGGCCGTGACACCCACAGCCATAGTGGCTACATCGGGCTTGATGAGCTGCATCGTGTCATAGATCGCCAGCCCGCTGTGCACCGATCCACCCGGCGAGTGGATGTACATGTTGATGTCTTTGTCGGGATCCTCGCTTTCCAAGAAGAGCAGCTGGGCGATGATGATGTTCGCCGTCACATCGTCGATGGCGCTGCCCAGAAAGACGATACGGTCCTTCAGCAGACGAGAGTAGATGTCGTACGCCCGTTCGCCACGGGGCGACGACTCAATGACCATGGGTACTACAGCCATCAGCGGATCCTCATGCCTCTGAAGTTCATTCTACTATCGCCTCTTCGGATTCTGGGGCATCGTCGTCCAGCGCATCATTCAGGGGGCTGGCCGGCAGATCGCCCTGCAGTTCAGGCACAAGATACTCACTTCCCCCGGCCAGCTCGTCCAAAAGATTCAGCGCCTTGCGCGCAGTCAGCGATTCGCGGATGGTCTGCCGAACAGCGGATGAGCCGGCAGTTTGGCGCATGCTCTCGCGCCGATCGGGCGTGGTGCCATCCACCATGCGAGTGATCTCGGCCTCTACCACGTCATCCCCAACGCCCAGCGCTTCCTGTTCAGCCAGCCGCCGCAGCACCAACTCGGATTTGACGCGGCGCTCCGCCTGTGGGCGCCACTCTTTGCGAAGCTCCGCGTAGGCCTGGCCGCGCACGCGCAGAAAGGTAGCGAAGTCGAACCCCTGGCGGCGGAACTCCAGATCCGTCTCGCGCACCAGCAGGTCCAGCTTCTCGTCCACCATCACTTCCGGATAGGCGATGGTAGACAGCTCCACCAGGCGGCTCACCACGGCTTCCTCGAACTTCCGCTTGGCCTGAACGCGAGCTTCCAGCTCTAGGCGCTTGCGCAGGTCGGCGGTCAGTGTGGCCAGGTCATCGTAATCGCCTACGGATCGGGCCAGCTCGTCATCGATCTCCGGCAGTTGCTTCTCTTTAATGCCTTTGACCGTCACCTGATACGTAACGGTGGCGCCTGCCAGCTCGGTACGGGCATCCTCCGCGACGGTATCCAGCACCTCCTTGTGGTCGCCCGTGTGCAGGCCGGCCAGGGCATTGGCCCAGCGCGGCAACGGCGAGTTCGCGTCCAGGTCAGCCACGCTGTCCTGCGGCTTTCCGCCGTTCAGCGGCCGGCCGTTCACCGAAGTGAGCAGGTCCATGCTCACCTGGTCGCCGAGTCGCACCTCCCGGTCATCCACGGGCACCCACTGGCTGTTGGTTTCGCGCAGGTTGGCCAGTGCCTTATCCACCGCGGCCTGGCCAATCTCAATCTTGTCGGGCTCTACGGCTATAGCATGGTAGTCACCCAGTTCCACCGTTGGCTCAACCGGCACGGTGGCACGAAAGATGAGCGGCTTGTCGGGCTCCAGCTGCACCACTTCAAATTCGGGCTGCGCGTACGGCGCAATGTTGCTTTCGCGCACCGCGTCCTCATAGGCTGAGGGCATCACCAGGTCCAGCGCCTCGCGGTACAGCGCATCGGGGCCAAGGGTGCGCTCAACAATGCGCCGGGGCGCTTTGCCGCGCCGGAAGCCGGGGATGTTGACCCGCTGCACCAGCCGCTGGAAGGCGCGATCAGTGGCCTTTGCCACCACCTCTGGATCAACCTCCACCTTCAGCGTGACCCGGCTGTTCTCGGACCGTTCGACAACTGCGTTCATGCACGCTCCAGCGCAAAACTGAGGACGAGGCCCAGGCGAAACGCGCCGCTGGGTCACAGAGGAAGTGGTGCCGGCTGACCTGCCATCCAGTATAGCTTGGCCTTTACACTCCCACGGGCTCGCCAGCAGTCACGGCAAGGCCCGGTTCTGCGCCATCCAGTGCCGCCGGGGCCAGTTTCTGGGTGACGTTGTACTCCATGTAACGGCCCAACAGCAAGCGCGTATGCGCCACCAGGCCCGGCAGCGCCGAAAGCAGCAGGCCGGTTACCGGCAGCAGCAGCCACTCGGCCAGGCCCACGATCTTGCGCAGCACGGGCCGCGCGTCGGAAGCGGCCGGCTTCAACTTCCAGTCGATGCCCCACAGCGCCACGCTGAAGATGAGGCTGGCCGTCATAATGTAGCTGGTCAAGGCGGGGAACGCCTGCCCGAACCGCGACATCCCGAACTGATGGTTGAAGAAGATCGGCGCGCTGCCGCCAAAGGTGAGCAGAAACGGGCCAACAGGCCAGTTGAGGTGATCTTCCACGTAGCGCAGCACGCGGTAGCCCAGGCTCACGCTGCCCGCATCGGCCGTGCCGCCCCAGCCCTTCAGCACATAGGGCAGGTCCGAAACGCCCCACGCCCAGCGCTTCTCCTGGTTGAACTGACAGCGAATGGTCGCCATGAACGATGTGCCCTCCACCGCGTCGGCCATGACCGGCAGGTACAGCGGCACCACGCGCACCTGCGCCCCGAAGCGGAACAGCAGCTTGAAGAACATGTGACTGTCCTCGGGGATCACATCCACATCCCAGTAGCCCGCCTCGGCGCACAGCTCCAGACTCATGGAGTACGTGGACTGCGGCATCAGCTTGTCGGTGCGAGTGAGCTTGGCCAGCTGCCATACGGAGTGCAGCGAATTCATCACTCGTGAGGGCACGGCCACGCGCCAGATGTTGGCGTAGAACAGCAGCGCGGGCTGATAGATGAAGTAGCGGGACTGGGTGAGGAAGTGATACGTGAGGGCGCTGAAGTACTTGGGCGAGAGGCGGCTGTCCGCGTCGCAGGTGGTCACCGTAGTGCAGGCGATGTCCACCCCCGCCTCGTCGATCAGCCGGCGCTTGGCGTAGCGTGCCGCCCAGGCCTCGTTGGACGACTTGCCAGCCACCTCGCCCGGCATGATCGGGTGAAAGCTGGCCCACAGGTAGCCGAAGCTTGAGCCGAACTCGGCCAGCAGTACCTCGGCACGCTCCCACGCCTGCCGGTCGCGCTGCTCAAAGCCAAGGACCACGGCCAGCCGCTCGCGCGGGAAATCCTGCTGGGCCAGGTGGTGCAGCGTGCTGCGCAGCAGCTCCACGGATTCTCCATAGGTGGGGATGAGCACCAGGTGGTGCACGCGCTGCCAGCGCGGCAGCCGCGATGCGGCGCCCAGCCAATCGGCCGCCTGCCAGCGCCGCAGCTCGCGGTACGCCACCACGGCCCGCATCGCGAACGAGCACGAGCGGTACAGCCACAGCCCGTCGTACAGCAGAATGCCCGCCGCAAACAGCGCCGGCTTCGTGAAGCTGGCCCAAACGAGCGAGCTGATGACGAGGTAGGTGAGGATTCCCGGCAGCAACTCCAACATCCGGGTCGTGTCCAGAGGCGACACGCGCCGAGACGCGGAGGCAGATAGTGAACTAATTGGCAGCTCCCGTGCTCATAAAAGCGGAGAGGATGTGCTATCAGGAAGCGACACGCGTTGCACCGGTAGCCTGCTCCATGCTAACACAGCACGACCCGCCCTGGCCATCGCGGGGAGCTTCCAGCCCTTACTACCAGCACAGATCGTGCCGGCAAGAGCCGCGGGCAAATCCGCTATAATCAGGCGCACATGAGTGTTGAGATGCGGCCCGATGAGTCGCTGGAGAGTTTGCTTCGGCGCTTCAAGCGCGGCGTTTCGGTTGAGGGCATCACTCGCGTGTACCGCAGCAAGATGAGCTTCTTGTCCAAAGGGGAGAAGAGGCGGCTGAAGCGCAAGCGAGCCGAGCGGCGCCGCAAGCGCCACACCTACGAACGCTGACGCGCCGCCTTCTCCACCGCCGAACCTGAGGCTCTCTCCGGAGAGCCTCCTTTCATTTGCCGGGGCACCCGAACATGTTTCGCAAGCGATCGGCGGCCCCAACACACGGAGCGCTGGAAGGTGATACAAGACAGATCGCGGGAGCAGGCATGAGCGAGCAGCTGGCGGATCTCACCCGACCGTACGAACCCAGGGCCGTGGAGCGGCGGACGTACGCCTTCTGGGAGCGGCTCGGCTACTTCACCCCAACAATCGACCCGGCGCGCCGGCCCTTCGTCATCGCCATACCGCCGCCGAACATCACCGGCGCCTTGCACACCGGCCACGCGCTCACGTTCACCATCGAAGACATCCTCATCCGCTGGCACCGCATGCTGGGCGACTCAGCCCTGTGGCTCCCGGGGACGGACCACGCCGCCATCGCCACCGAGTACCTGGTGAAGCAGGCCTTGGCCGAGGAGGGCCTCACTAAGGAGGCGCTTGGGCGGCGAACCTTCCTTGGCCATGCGTGGGAGTGGAAGGCGCTGTACCACGGCATCATCGTGGAGCAGATGAAGCGGCTGGGCGTCTCTGTGGACTGGTCGCGCGAGCGCTTCACTATGGATGAGGGCCTCAGTCGGGCCGTGCGCACGGTGTTTGCGCGGCTGTACGACGAGGGGCTCATCTACCGCGGCGAGTACATGGGCAACTGGTGCCCCGGCTGTAAAACCGTGGTGAGCGACCTGGAAGTGCAGCACCGCGACGAGGAGGGCGAGCTGTGGTACTTGCGCTACCCGCTGGCCGCTAACCCAGCGCGCGGCATCGAGGTGGCCACCACCCGCCCGGAAACCATGCTGGGCGACACCGCTGTGGCCGTGCACCCGGATGATGCGCGTTACAAGGATTGGATTGGCCAGGAGCTGGAGCTGCCGCTGATTGGCCGCCGCATTCCCGTTGTAGCCGACGCCGCGGTCGATCCCAGCTTTGGGACCGGCGCGGTGAAGGTCACCCCCGCGCACGACCCCACTGACTACGCCATTGGCAAGCGCCACGAGCTGCCCACTATTGAAGTGATCGGCGCGGATGGCACGATGACGCCAGCGGCCGGGCATTTCCAGGGGCAGGACCGCATGGCGGCGCGGGCCGGGGTGGTTGAGGCGCTGCGCCAGGCCGGCGCGCTCACGCGAACGGAGCCGTACCGTCATGCCGTGGGCCACTGCCAGCGCAGCGACGATGTGATCGAGCCACGCATCTCGCTGCAGTGGTGGCTCAAGGTTGCGCCGCTGGCCGAACCCGCGCTGGAGGCTGTCCGCGATGGCCGCATCGCCATCATTCCCGACCGCTTCACCAAGGTGTACGCCAACTGGCTGGAGAATCTGCACGATTGGGCCATCTCTCGCCAGCTCTGGTGGGGGCACCAGATTCCGGTGTGGACCTGCGCCGACTGCGGTCGGGTGCTGGTGCAGGTCGACAACCCCAGCACCTGCCCCGGCTGCGGCGGCAAGCGCCTGGAGCAGGATCCGGACACGCTCGATACGTGGTTCAGCTCGGCCCTGTGGCCCTTCTCCACACTGGGCTGGCCGGAGCAGACGCCCGACCTGGCCTACTTCTACCCCACCACGGTTATGGAAACGGGCTACGACATCCTCTTCTTCTGGGTAGCCCGCATGGTGATGATGGGCCTGCACTTCATGGGCGAGGTGCCCTTCCGCACGGTGTACCTGCATGGCATGGTGCGCGATGCCTTTGGCCGCAAGATGAGCAAGACCAAGGGCAACGTAGTGGACCCGCTGGACCTGATGGACCAGTTTGGAACAGATGCGCTGCGCCTCTCCATGGTCACCGGCAACTCGCCCGGCAACGACCTGCGGTTTTCCGAGCAGCGCATCGAAGCCGGCCGCAACTTTGCCAACAAGCTCTGGAACGCGGGGCGCTTCGCGCTCTCTTACGCCTCCCAGGAGCAGAGTGCGCAAGCGGCCCCGCTTGAGCTGCCCGAGCGCTGGATACTCTCCCGCGCGGGCGCTGCGCAGCGCGAGGTGACCCGCCTCCTGGAGCAGTTCCAGCTGGGCGAAGCCGCGCGCGCCGCGCACGACTTCTTCTGGGGCGAATACTGCGACTGGTATATGGAGATGGTGAAGGTGCGCGTGCTCGACGCTGCTCCCGCCGGGTCGGCGGCTCGGCAGCGCGGCACGGCGGCTCAGCGCACGCTCCTGGAAGTGCTGGAGCAGAGCTTACGCCTGCTGCACCCCTTCATGCCCTATGTGACGGAGGAGCTGTGGCAGCACCTTCGGCAGGTCCGGCCGAGCCTGCCGAAGAGCGTGGCGCTGGCACCCTGGCCCAGTGGTGCCGGCGGCGATGCTGGGCCGCCCAACGGGTCCGGCAGCGACCGCGCCGGCGCCGATGCCGCGGCGGAGGAGGAGATGGCCGCGCTCATCGCCACCATCACCGCGCTGCGCAACCACCGCGCGGAGCACGGCATCGAGCCCACGCGGCAGCTGACCGTTGCTGGCGGCGCCATAGCTGGCCTGCCGCGGAACGCTTACCTCGTGGAGGCGCTGGCCAACGTCCGCCTCGTTGCGACACTCGGCCCGGGGCCGCTGGCAAAGCTGCTGGTTGGCGCGGCCGAGCTCTCCATCGCCACTTCTCTCGACGTGCCGGCGGAACGCGCCCGCCTGGAAGGCGCGTTGGCCGACGCGGCCAACGAAGCCGGCCGTGCGCGGGCGCAACTGGGGCAGCCGGGCTTCGTGGATCGCGCCCCAGCCGCCGTGGTGGCAAAGGCGCGGGAACGGCTGGTTCAGGCCGAGGACCACCAGCGGCGGCTGGAGCTGCAACTGGGAGAATTGCCCGCATGAGCCTCAACGTGGGCGTGGTGGGACTGCCGAACACCGGGAAATCCACCCTCTTCAACGCCATCACGCACGCCCATGCGCCCACCGGCACGCACGCCTTCTCCACCACGGACCGCAACATCGCCTCGGTGAACGTGCCGGATGAGCGGCTGGACGCGCTGGCGCAGATGTGCAACCCCAAAAAGATCACCCCCACCACCGTGGAGTTCGTGGATATCGCCGGCATCGTCCGCGGCGCCAGTCAGGGCGCCGGGCTGGGCAACAAGTTCCTGGGCCACCTGCGCCAGAGCGATGTGCTGGCCGAGATCGTGCGCTGCTTCGACGACCCCAACGTGCCCTTCCCCGAGGACACCATCGATCCCGTGCGCGACATGGAGACGGTGAAGCTTGAGCTCATTCTGGCCGACCTGGCCGTAGTGGAGCGCCGGCTGGAGCGCACTCGATCCGCGGCCAAGGGTGGCGACAAGAAGCACCTGGCCGAGCTGCAGGTGCTGGAGAAGCTGGTGCAGCAGTTCAACAGCGGTATGGCCCTGCGGGACATGCGCTTGAACGAGGAAGAGCTGGCCGGCCTGCGTGAGATCGACCTCCTCACCGCTAAGCCCGTGTTCTACATCGCCAATTTGAACGAAGGCGCCGGCGAGGACGACCCGCGCCTGGCGGCTATGCGGGCTGCCGCCGGCAACGCCACCGTCATCTCTGTCTCCGCAAAGATCGAGGCGGAGCTGAGCGAGATGGAGCCGGAGGAAGCCGCCGTCTTCGCCAAAGAGCTGGGCATCGCCGACTCGCGCCTGGCACAGTCGATCCAAACCGGCTACGGTCTGCTGGACCTCATCACCTTCTTCACCGCGGGTGAGCCCGAAGTGCGAGCCTGGACCGTGCGAGCAGGGGCCAAGGCGCCCGAGGCCGCCGGCAAGATCCACAGCGACATCGAACGCGGTTTCATCCGCGCCGAGGTCACCCCCTTCCCGGACCTCATCGCCGCGGGCTCCTTTGCCGCGGCCAAGGCCAAGGGCGTGCTGCGGCTGGAGGGCAAGGAGTACGTGGTGCAGGATGGCGACGTGGTCTACTTTCGCTTCAGCGTGTGACGGCCGAGCGCCCAGGGCCGGTGTTACCATTCCCCCTGCCTTCCGCGCACGATGCCGGCGCCGCCTCACGTACCCGCGGCTCCTGAACCTGCGCAATCCCATGGAGGCGGAGGTTCAGGGTGCGTGATTACGAGCTGACGTTTGCCGTGCGAGCGGCCATCGGCGACGAACAGATCAAGGCAACAGCGGACCGCGTTCAGGGGCACATCACCTCACGCGGCGGAGAGCTCACCAACATCCAGCAGTGGGGGCGGCGGCGGCTGGCCTACCCCATCGAGCACCTG
>JBOGTU010000213.1:0-9801 GCA_050695655.1 Chloroflexota bacterium
GATCCTGGCAGATCTGCGACACCTGGCTCTTGCTCATGCCCCGCAGCCCTAGCGCCTGGACCAGGTCGTCCACCCGCCGCGTTGACACCCCCTGGATGTAGGCTTCTTGCACCACCGCCAGCAGCGCCCGCTCAGCCCGCTTGCGTGGCTCCAGCAAGCTCGGAAAGTAGCTGCCATCCCGCACCCGCGGCACCTGCAGCTCAATCGTCCCCACCCGCGTGTCCCACTGGCGTTCGCGGTAGCCATTGCGCTGACCGGTCCGCTCCGGCGTGCGCTCGTGCCGCTCCGCCTGCAGGTGCTGGCTCACCTCCACTTCCATGACCGCCTGGCTCAACGCCCGCAGCCCATCCCGCAAGACATCCACGTCCTCGTCCACCTGCGCCTTGCGCAGCAACTCCTCCAAGGCCATCCTCATGTCAACGGCCATCGTGTCGGTTCTCCTCTCGGTTTGATTTGCCTCTTTCGAGAGAAACCGCACGATGGTCGTTTTTGTCACGACCCTGTGATCGTTACTTACACACTCCTGTGGACGCTATCCACCGGGTCGTCTCTCCTCAACAAAAAGGGCCGCGGCCTTTTTAATATCTCCCGCTCCTTGCGCAGCTCAGCCGTCTTCCGAGCACGCGCGCCAGCTCCTGCTTCTCGGCCGTCGTCACCTCCCCTGGTGCATCCCCCCGCGATCGACCTTGTCTTGCTTGACCCATACCTGCAGGTGTCGGCAGACAGCGCCAGCTCGCCTGCGATCTTCTTGACCGGCTGCCTTGCTGTCCGCACCAGTGCGGCTGCGTCGCGCCTGAGCTCAGGGCTGTCTATGATGGACGTCCCACTTGAGACACTCCTCACTTTTTCTGGGCCCGCGGCCCAGGCTGGAGTGTCCGACTAAATTCAGCTAGGCTGCGCTCCGGCCTGGCTCTTCCTTCAGAACCAGGAGCGCATCTACGGCTCGCACGCCGTGGCCGGCCGGGAGGACCAGCAGCGGGTTGATCTCGGCTTCTACCAAGCGCTCCCCCAGGGCAAGCACGCAGTGGGCGAAGGCGCAAACGGCTTCCACGAGCGCATCTACGTCCGCCAAAGGGCGAGAGCGGAAGCCGGTGAGCAGCGGATAGCCGCGCAGGGATTCGAGAGCCGCGCGCACAGCGGCCTGGCTCACCGGCGGCAGCAGCAGCACGGTGTCGCCCAACAGCTCGGCCGCCACCCCACCAGTGCCGATCAACAGCAGCGGGCCGAGCTGCGCATCACGCGTGCAACCGAGGATGATCTCTGCGCCGGTCAACCGCTCCTGTACCAGGAAGCCTTCGCAGGCGCCGGGCAGGTCGCGTTCAAGGCGCGCGCCCAGTGCCGCCGCTTCGGCTCCCGCTCGCTCAGCGGCGAGACCCACCAGCACGCCGCCCACGTCTGACTTGTGAGCAATTTGCCGCGAAAGGACCTTCAGCACGACCTCGCTGCCGAGGCTGACGGCAGCGGGCGTCACCTGCGCCGCGTCCGCCACAGAAACGGACCGAGCGCTGGGAATGCCAAAGGCCGAAAAGACCGCCGCGGCCTGCACCTCGTTCAGCATCCCGCTCGGCAGAGCGCCGATGGCCAAGGGGGCCGGCGCGCTGGCCGGGGCCTGGCCAAACCTCGCTACGCCATTCTGGTTCGGCTCGGCCGCACCCGTGAAATCAGGGCCCCTCTGGATCGTCCCGTCGCCAGCCTCGGCTGAAGCCCAGCCCGCGACCTGGCACAGGGCGGCCAGAGCGGCGGCGCAACCCTCCGGCGAATCGAAGGTGGGGATGTTGCCACGGTTGAGGCGCGCCAGGATGTCGGGCGCGTGCGGGCTGACGTAGCCCAGCAGGGGCTTCGAGGCCGTGCGTCCGGCCTCGATCAGCGGTTTCGCGGCCAGGTCGGGGTTAGCCAAGCCAGATGCGCCCACCACAACCACAACCGCGTCGTAGCTGGGGCTGCCGAGCAGGCTGGCCGTGGCGGAAGCGAAAACTTCCGGCTTCAGCCCCGCGAGGGTGATGTCCACCGGGTTGCGCCCGGCGACTGCGCCTTCGTCGGTCAGCAGGGCGCGCATGTCCCGCGTGAGCGCCGCATCCAGCGGGGGTGCCTCAATGCCGTGCGCACCCGCGGCGTCCGCCAGCAGCACGCCTGCGCCGCCGGTGGAGGTGAGCACGCCGAGCCGGTTGCCTCGCATGGGGCGGCCGGCCGCGAGCGCGGAGGACACGTCCAGCAGCTCACCAAAGGCCTCCACGCGCACGACGCCCAGCTGGCGAAAGTAGGCGTCGTAGGCGCGGTTCGAGCCGGCCATGGCGCCCGTATGTGAGGCCGCCGACCGCGCTCCTGCCTCGGAGCGCCCCACCTTGTACACCACTACAGGCTTGCCCATGGCCCTGGCTCGCCGCGCCAGCCGCGCGAAACGTGCCGGGTTGCGCAGCCCCTCCAGGTACAGCGCGATCACGCGGGTATCCACGTCCTCCAGCAGCAACTCCAGGAAGTCCGCCACTTCCAGGTCCGCCTCGTTGCCTGTGGCCACGAGTGTGGAAAAGCCGATGCCGCGTGCCCCGCCCCGGGACAAGAGTGAGCCGAGAATGCCCCCACTCTGGGAAACCACGCCAACGCCACCTCGTGGCAGCGGCCGCGCCTCCAGGGCCCCACTGGGGGAGAGCGCGGCGCCCACAGCCGCGTTCACTACGCCCATGGAGTTGGGGCCCAGCAGGCGCATAGGTCCAGCTGCCCGAAGCAGTTCGCGCTGGCGCGCCTCGCCCTCCGGCCCAACCTCGGCATAGCCCCCGGCCAGCACAATCGCGGCGAGCGTGCCGCGTTCGGCCAGTTGCTGAACCGCGATGGCCGCGCGATCCGGCCCCAGCAGCACGAGGCCCACGTCAGGCGCTTGCGGCAGGGCTTCGACGGAGGGATAGCAGCGAAGGCCGCCGAGGGTGGGATAGCGCGGGTTCACCGGGTAGACCACACCCTGGTAGCCATGCTCCAGCAGGTAGCGCAGCGGCCGGCCGGCCGTGGCCTCGGGGTTGCCCGAGGCGCCCACCAGCGCCACGCTGCGCGGGGCGATCAGCGCCCGAAGAGCGGCCAGAGGGTCGGCGCCTGGTGGGGCGCCCTCAGCCACTCCGCCGCCCGCGCGCCAGGAACGCCTCCACCGAGGCGCGGTGGTCCGCGGTGCTGTAGCTGATGGCTTGGGCTTGCGCGCCCAGGGCAAACACTGCCTCCGCGCTCAGCTCGAAACTGCGGTCCAGGATGGACTTGCTCAGCGCGAGCGCGGCCGGCGGCTGGCTGGCCAGCTCCGCCGCCCAGGCCGTGGCCGAGGCCAGCAATTCGCCCGTGGGAACCAGGCGATCAGCCAGGCCCAGGCGCAGTGCCTCTTCGGCGGCAACGGTGCGGCCAGTGAAGATCAGCTCCTTCGCACGCGCCAGGCCCACGCGCCGCGGCAGCCAGTACAGGCCGCCGCCGTCGGGGATGAGGCCGCGCTGCACGTAGCTCATGGCGAAACTGGCGGCATCGGCCGCGATCACGAAGTCGCAGCACAGGGCTAAATCGCAGCCCAAGCCTACCGCCGCCCCATTTACCGCCGCGATGACCGGCTTGTCCAGCTCATGCAGCATCGTCAGCAGGTGATGCGTGCGGCGCTGGCGCCTCCAGCCGTTGATGGCCACCTCCGCCGCCGGCGCCTCGAGCCGCTGGCGCATGGCCGCCACATCGCCACCGGCGCAAAAGGCCGTGCCCTGGCCAGTGACAACCAGCGCGTGCACACCACCGTCGGCTGACACCTCATCCAGCGCGGCGTTCAGCTGCCCGCGCATAGCATCGTCGATGGCGTTGCGTGCTTCCGGTCGGGTGAGGGTGATGATGGCCACGGCACCCTGCCGCGCCAGCTCGATGCGCTGCTGGCTGCTCATGCGAGCGCGGCGGCGCTCTCCGGTCGCGGCCGGGCATCGCGCGGGACGAGGGCACGGATGGCGGCCAGCTCCTCGGCGCTGAAATCGGGCTCGTACAGCGGCGCGGGCCGTGCGTGATTGGCCTTAACCAGCAGGATGTCGTCGTAGCCGAGATCGGCGGCGCGGCCCAGGCGTTGCGCCGCCTCCGCGGGCCCACAGCGCAGGTTGAAGGGCTGATCGTCCGCCAGAGAACTGCTCGGTGCGCTCAAATCCACCAGGCAGGTGGAAATCATGGCGCGCCGGCCACCGAAGTCACGGTAGCGTCGGATGCCATCCGCCAGCGTTTTGAAGTTCGTACGCCCGGCCGAGGACATCCAGCCGTCATACTCTTGCGCGGCCCGTTTCACCCAGATGCCGCTGCCCCAGGCGCCGATGATAATCGGCGGCCCACCCTTCGCCCGAGGCCAGGGGTTAAGGTTCGCCACGCCCACCGTCTCACCATTGCACAACCGGCGAATGTCCTCCAGGTTCCGGCGCAGCAGCCGAAAGCGCTGCTCGAAGTCCACACCCACCGAATCATGGTTGTTCTTGGTGGACCCAGCACCCACCCCCAGGGAGAAGCGGCCATTGGTGAGGGCCTGCAATGTGAGCAACCGCTGGGACAGTTCCACCGGGTTGCGCAGCGGCACCTGCAGGATGCACGTGCCCACCTCCACCCGCTGGGTTCCCGCGGCAGCCACCAGCAGCCACATCAGTGCATCCGGCCGCGTCATGCCCGGGCTGATGCCGTCGCCCATCCAGATGCCATCGAAGCCAGCATCCTCGATCATGCGCGCCCGGACCATCACCCCGGCAGCATCGAGCACCTGGCCCGCCGCGTCCTTCAGCGGCACGTTCATGCCCAGTCTCATGCGATCAGGGTGTGACCACGGCGCGAGTCACCGCGCTGCCTCCGGTGCGCCCCAGCCACTCGGCAGTCTTGAACGCCTCATCAATGCGGTCGATGGGGAATTGGTGCGAAATGACCTTGGTGAGGGGGTACTTGTCCCGCGTGCGCATCAGGAAGTCGATGGCGTTGGGGATGATCCAGGGATCGTAGTGCTGCACGGCGAAGAAGCGCAGCTGGTTGGTCACCAGCTTCTGCACATCAAAGGTAGCCATGCTGTTCGGGGAGATATGGCCCACCTCAATGTACGTGCCTCGCATGCGGCACATCTTCACCCCCTCCTCCACGGCGGAGGGAAAGCCTACCAGCTCGACCACGATATCCGCGCCAATGCCCTGGGTAAGCTCCAGCACGCGGTCGATGCGCGCCTGTGGGGTTGGGTAGTCGGCCATGTCGATGGTGTCCGTGGCGCCGCACTGGCGGGCCAGCTCGAGCCTTGCCTTTTGGCCGTCGATCACAATGACGCGGTTAGCGCCCATGTCCCTGGCCACAGCGCTGGCGTTCACGCCCAGCCCGCCGGCACCCTGGATAACCACGTTGTCGCCAAAGCGCGGGCGCGCAATGTGAAAGCCCTCCATCACCTGCGCCAGTGCGCAGTTGATGGGCGCCGCGGCGGCATCATCCAGCTCATCGGGCAGCTTGAACAGGAACTGCGGCGCGCGCAGGTAGTAGTACTGCGCGAAGCCGCCATTGCACACCGCCCACTCGCTGAGCGGGCGCCGGCCACCGCGAAACTTGCAGGCGCCCATCTCGCCGCGAATGCAGTTGTAGCAGCGCATGCAGGGGAAGAAGTAGGCGAAGGCCACCCGATCTCCCTCTTTCAAGGGGCGACGCAGCGAGTCCGTGTCGATGCGGCTGCCCAACTGCTCCACCACGCCCATCATCTCGTGGCCAAACACAAAGGGTTCACGCGGGCCGTCTTCGGTGCGAACGCCGTCGCCACGCCACAGGTGCAGGTCTGACCCGCAGACGCTGGTAGCCTTCACCCGAATACTCACGCCATCGGGCTCGGTTTCCGGAACCGGCAGCTCACGTATCTCCCAGTGTTTGCCGTCGTCGTGCCAAACGGCTGATTTCCCAGTTCTCATGGCGCGTGCCCCTACGCGCCCTTCGGCTGCTCGAAAAACTCGAGCATGTTGCCGGCGGGATCGTGGATGAACACCTGCAGGCCGCGCCCCGGAATCTGCGCCTCGCGATAGGCAATACCCTCGCGGTCGAATGTGCGCTTGGCCTCCAGAATGTCTTCCACCATGAGCGCCACGTGCTGGATGCCCGCCTCCGACGAGGGCGATCCATCCGGATTGGCCGCGCACGGTGTATGGAACTGCGTGCCTGTTTCGGCGATGTTCCACCAGAAGTTGGGGCGCGTGGGGTCGAAGGTGAAGGTTGGATCGGGCGCCAGGCCCAGCACGCGGCCATAAAAGTCGCGCGCCTGATCGGGCGTTTGCAGGCGCATATTGGCGTGGTGAAGCTTCAAGACTTTGATCGACATGCCGGTGGCTCCTTCTCAAGCGGTCGCGCCACACGAAGCGCCTGGCCCCATGTGGGCTGTGCCGGCATTGTAGTGCAGCCTGTGCCACGCGCGCGCCGGTCCATCAGCCAGCCGGTGCGATAATCCGGGAAAAGCGAGGTTTCCATCTTGCCTGTCCTGCCAGTCTTCTCGGCGGCAGCTTCGCGCCGCCAGGCCAGCCCTGGAGTGTCCGCGTGAAGCCGGGCGCCGAATTCATGGACCTGCTGGAGCGCCCCATCGTCGCCGGCTTTGCGACGCTTCGGCCCAGCGGCGCGCCACAAGCTCACCCCATGTGGTTTGTGTGGGAGCCGGACGAAGAGGTGCTTCGCCTCACCCACACCAGCGAGCGCCACAACTACCAGTATGTGCAGCGCGATGCGCGCGTGGCCCTGCTGATCATCGATCCGGACTTCCCCTACCGTTATCTGCAGGTTCGGGGGCGCGTGAGCGACATCCAGAAGGATCCGGAGGGCGCGCTCTACCAGAGGCTGCAGCTGCGCTACCGCGGCACATCGTCCGAGGTGGCGGATCGAGCCGTGCGTGTGGCGCTCACCATCCAGCCATCCGCCTTCGTGGGGCGTAACCCGCGGCGCTGATACGCCGCACTCTGCCAGTAGGAGGCTCACATGCTCAGTCGCGAGGAGAACGAGCTCATCACGCGAGTCGGCCGCGGCACGCTGATGGGGAATTTCATGCGCCAGTTCTGGGTGCCTGCCCTGCTCGCCAGCGAGGTGCAGCCCGATGGCGATCCTGTGCGCGTGCTGCTGCTGGGCGAGCAGCTCGTCGCCTTCCGGGACAGCACTGGGGCAGTCGGCTTGATCGCGAATGCCTGCCCGCATCGTGGAGCCTCGCTGTGGTTCGGGCGCAATGAGGACCGCGGGCTGCGCTGTGTGTACCACGGCTGGAAGTTCGACGTTGCCGGCACGTGCGTCGACATGCCCAACGAGCCGGCGGAAAGCAGCTTCAAGCACAAGATCACTGCCACCGCCTACCCCTGCCGCGAACGAGGGGGCCTGGTGTGGGCCTACCTGGGCTCACGCGCCGTGCCGCCGCCGCTGCCGGACATTGAGGGCAACATGCTGCCGGAGAGCAGCGCCAATGCCTTCTCGCAGCTGGGTAACTGGCTGCAGGTGCTCGAGGGCGACCTGGATACGATCCACGCCGGCTTCCTGCATTATGGCTCCATGCGCGTGGAGGACCAGCCCAGAGGCACCTTCTCCGAGTACCAGCTGCGGGACCGGACGGCCCGCTTCGCCATCATGGATACGGAGGCCGGCTGCACCTACGGCGCCTATCGCGACGCGGACGCCGGCAGGGACTACTGGCGAATCGCCCAGTACTGGTTGCCCTTCTGGGCCACGACCCCGCCGGGCGTGCTGGGCCTGAAGGTGATGGCCCACGCACGTGTACCCATGGATGACGAGCACACCATCAGCTTCACCGTTATCCCGCGCCGGCCCGGCAGCGGCAGCGCGGCGCGCACCCCCGCGCCTCAGAAGACTGGCTGGCACACCCGCTTGAGCATGGAGGCACAGCCTGAGAACGACTTCTTCCTGGACCGCGCCCTCCAGCGCCGCAATGAAGGCCCCAACGGCTACACCGGCATTCCCGGTGGTGTGCTGCCACAGGATGGCGCCGTCACCACCAGCATGGGCGCCATCGCTGACCGGCGCGGCGAGCACCTGGGCACCACGGATGTCGCCATCATCCGCGTGCGCCGCCGCCTGCTGGACGCGGCCCGCGCCTTCGACCGCGACGGCACGCTGCCCAGCGCCGTGGATCATCCCGAGAGCTACCGGCACCGGGCCGGAGGCGTGCTGCTGCCCAAGGGGGCGGACTGGGTTGCGGCCACCCAGGAGCTGCGGCAAGGCTTCGTGGATCACCGCGAGCTGGACCCAGCCATCAACGGCCCGTTGTGATAGGGCGCGACAGTGAGCGGCGGCGCGTCAGCTTCAACCTTGCTGGCGGATGTGCTCGAGCGCAGCGGCGATGCCGAGCTCGCAGCATACATGGTGACCTTCGGTGGGGCAGATCCCGTGCTCCCTACAAGCTTTCGGCTGGGCGAGATGGGCGCCGCGACCATCGCTGCCGCCGCGCTGGCGGCGGCCCGGCTGTGGGCTCTGCGGGGCGGATCTGCGCAAGCGATTCACGTGGACGTGGACGCCGCGGCGGCCGCGCTGCGCAGTTCGCGCTACATTCGGCCGGCGACTGACACGCCGCCCGGTGGCCCTCGGCGGGGCAGCGGACTGGGCATCTACTCCACGCGGGATGGGCGCTGGATGTACTTTCAGCGGCTGTTTCCCCACCACCGCGAGCGGCTGTTTCGCGTGCTGGCCTGCGCCGATGACGAAGCCGCCATCGCACGAGCGGTGAGCGGCTGGGAGGGCCTGGCGCTGGAGGAAGCCGTGCTGGCGGCGGGCGCCACGGCGGGGCTGGTGCGCACGGAAGCGGAGTGGGCGGGACACCCACAGGGCGCGGCGCTGGCCGGCTTGCCGCTGCTGGAGATCCTGCGAGTGGGCGATGCTCCAGTCCAACCGCTGCCGGCCGGCGAGCGGCCTCTGGCCGGCGTGCGCGTGCTGGACGTGACGCGCGTGCTGGCAGGCCCCACCTGCGGCCGCACGCTGGCCGAACACGGTGCGGACGTGCTGCGCATCGGCAGCGCGGCCCTACCGGACAATGAAGCGATGCTTCAGGACACTGGCCACGGCAAACGATCCGCCGCGTTGGACCTGAACCGCGCCGAAGACGCCGCCACGCTGCACCAGCTCATACGGGGCGCAGACGTGTTCTCGCAAGGCTACCGGCCCGGATCGCTCGCCGCGCGGGGCTTTTCAGCGGAAGAAGTGATGGCTCTGCGGCCGGGCATCATCTACGTGTCCGTCAGCGCCTTCGGGCACCAGGGGCCATGGGCCGCGCGACGCGGATTCGACAGCGTGGTGCAGGCCGCCAGCGGGCTGGCCGACGCCTCGGCGCAGGAAGGCGTGCCGCGCTTTTTGCCGGCCAACCCACTCGACTATGCCACCGGCTACCTGGCCGCCTTTGGGGTTATGGTCGCGCTGGCGCGACGGGCGCGGATCGGGGGGAGCTGGTTGGTGCGGCTGTCGCTGGCCCAAACCGGCCGCTGGCTGGCCAGCCTGCCCCGAATCGATGCCGCGCAGGCGGCGGCGAGGCCGGCCGACCTCCCAAAGGAGCGCCTGGCCGAGCTGCTGACCGAAACAGACACGCCTTTCGGCCGCCTGCGCCATCTCAAACCGGCGGCGCTGATGGCTGAGACACCACCCCACTGGGACTTGCCGACAGCACCACTGGATCACGACGCCCCGGCGTGGCCAGGGCAGCCCGCGCTGGCCAGCGCGTGAGTAACCCCGAACGCCTGCCCCGCATCACGGACAAAGCCGCGCTGCCGGCCTCCAAGGCAGGCGTGTACGACGAGTTGGTGCGCACCCGCGGCAGCATCAGCCAGGGCTATTCCGTAC
>JBOGTU010000214.1:0-12098 GCA_050695655.1 Chloroflexota bacterium
TTAGATGCCAGCTTTCCGCCGCTGGAGTTCGTGGCGGCCGACGGCACCTTCAGCGGCATCGATCCCACGCTGGCGCGCGCCCTGGCGAGGCAGCTGGGCGTGAGTGTGACGTTCGTGCCCATGGCAAGCGATGGGCTGCACGGGGCCCTGCTGGCGGGTACGGTGGATGCCCTGATCTCCTCGTTCATTCCGGTGCGGGAGTGGTCACGCGAGCTGGGCTATTCGCAGCCGTACTACAACGCCGGCCCCGTGCTGGCCGCGGTTTCCGGCGATGGCGCGAGCGGCGAAATTGGCGTGGAGGCCGGCGGCGATGGCGAAGCGCCGGCGCGGGCACGCTGGCCGCACCGCCTGCGCACCTTCGAGACCTCGCGCGCGGCGCTTGCAGGGCTGGCGGCAGGCCAGGTGCAGGCGGTGGTGGTGGATGTACCCGACCTGCGCCTCTTTGCCGCGGAAGCGCCGGGCGTACATGCGTTCACGCCGGTGCTGGTCAGTGTGCCGTACGTGGTGGCCGTGCGCGGCCCCCGCAGCAAACTGCTGGGCGCCATCGACGCCGCCCTGTCGGCCCTGCGGGCCAGTGGCGAGCTGGCCGCGATCACGGCGCCTGGCCCGCCTCCGCCGGCTACGCCGGGCAACTGATTGCGCGCTGAGGCCTGAAGGGCCCCGCACACGGAGCGGATCGGGGCGCGGTGACGGTGGTCGTCCGCGCAGCCCCGGGTTGTTGGCGCAACTGGTTTGTTATGGTCCTCAGGCATGCGGATAGATGTGCTGACGCTGTTCCCGGAAATGTTCGCCGGGCCGTTCGACCACAGCATCATCAAGCGGGCGCGCGATCGGGGGCTGATCGACGTGCGGCTGCACAACATTCGCGACCACGCGCTGGACCGGCACCACGTGGTGGACGATACGCCGTATGGCGGTGGCGATGGCATGGTGCTGAAGGCTGAGCCGGTGTACGCGGCGGTGGAGGCGGTGCGGCAGCTGGAGGGCCGCGTGATCCTGCTGAGCCCGCGGGGTGCCCTGCTGGACCAGGCGGCGGCCCAGCGCTTCGCGGAGATGCGCCAGTTGGTGCTCATCTGCGGCAGGTATGAGGGCGTGGACGAGCGGGTGAGCCTGCTGGCAGATGAAGAGCTCTCCATTGGCGACTACGTGCTCAGCGGTGGCGAGCCGGCGGCTGTCGTCCTGGTGGATGCCATTGCGCGGCTGCTGCCGGGCGCCATCGGCGCCGCGGGCGGAGCCAGGGGCGACTCACACGCTACCGGCCTGCTGGAGCACCCACAGTACACCCGGCCGCCGGTCTTTCGCGGCCTGGCCGTGCCGGATGTGCTGCTGTCCGGCAATCACCAGGAGATAGCCCGCTGGCAGCGCCGGGAGTCGCTCCGCAAAACCCTCCAGCAGCGGCCAGACCTGCTGGCGCTGGCCCCGCTCAGCTCGGAGGATCGCGCTCTTCTGGAAGAACCGCGACCCTGAGAAGAGGGCTTCGCCCCCTTCGCCCGCGGCGTCGTTGCTGCTGAGGTCATTGGGCTGACAAAGAAGCGGCTGGTCACCCGCGATCGCCTCTGCCTGGGACCCTCGGCGACACCTCTCTAACTGAGCATCGCCGCATCCTCTGGCAGCATTCAAGCTGTGTCGCCGCCCGGGCGATGCTCAGAGTGAGCAATGGCAACGCGGGCTGGAATCTCACGGCGAAGGCTGCTGGCCGGGGCGGGCAAGGTGGCGGGCGTCGCGTTCCTGGGCAGTGGTGTGGCTCTGAGCGCGCTGGCGTTTGTGAACGCCTCGGCTTTGGATCCCCTGACCAGAGCGCTGGCCGCGGCGATCGGTGCCCCCAACGGTGCCGGCGCGGTGACCATTGCTCCGGCCGGCGCCGGGCCCTCGGTGCAATCCGCCCAGCAGGTGGTCAAGCTCGCGCCGCTCGGGCTGGCGGAGCAGTCGGTGGCGGCCGGGGCCAAGACGGTGGACCTGCCGCCACACAACCTGCTGTTCGATGCCATTCGCCCCTTCCTCGATCAGGCGCTGGCGCAGCGCGAGGCGCGGGAGGCGAGTGAGCCCGATTGGTTCTCGCGCATTGATGCGCAGCTGAACGGCAACCGCCTCAACTTCCTTCTCTTCGGCTACTCGGAGGAGCATGGGGAGACCTACGCCTCCTACGGCGGCTCGCCATCTATCCTCTCCTACAACCTCACCTCCGGCGGAGCCAACTCCGTGTCATTCACCCGTGACCTGTACTGCCCCGAACTGCGAGGGCGCTTGGCCAACACGCCTGAGGTGATGCGACACGTCTACGCGGCCGGCGGCTTTCCGCTGCTGCGCAGCGTGCTGGAGGACGCCAGCGGCCTGGTGATGGATTACCAGGCGGTGCTGAAGGACACGCTGCTGGCCCACCTCATCGACCGCGTCACCGGGCCTATCACCCTGGATGTGCAGCGGGCGCACGACGGCGGCAGCTTTCGCGTCGGGGGCGTGGAACAGGCCGGGCTGTCGATCACTGCCGGATCACAGGTTATGGATGGGCTGGCAGCGATGACCTTCCTGGAATCGGAAGACCTGCATCCGGTGGGGCGGATTGATGACCGCTCGTACCGCAAGAGCGCGCTCTACTCCGCCCTGGCGCGGCAGATGGCACAGCGGTCGCGAGATCCCCAGTTTCTGCTGGCGCTGAAGAGCTTTGTGGAGCAGGAGGTGGCCAGCGGCGAGCTGCGGCTCGACTTCCCGCTTAACCTCAGCACGCGTGCTCTCCCATCGCTGCTGAGCCTGCTGGGAGGGCTGATCGGGCACCAGTCCGTGGAGCTGGTCTTTCCCCAGCTTACAGACCGCCAGATCGTGGTGATCAGCGACCCACAGTTCGGTGACCCATACAGCGGCGTCAGCCGGGTGCTGGAGATCAACAGGCGCGCCAAAGCCCACGCCCCCAGCCCCGCCACGGGCCAACCGGATGGTCCCGCCACGGTCGCCTTCGCCGCGCGCTTGCCAACCTGGGTGCAATTGGCCGAAGGCGATCCCCTGAGCGCCAGCCCGGCACAGGATTATTGGGGCCCTGTTCGTGCTCATGTCGCTCAGGTGCTGCGGCAGCTGTAGGCGTGCTGGCGTAACTCTGACCATTGCCCTTGCTTCCTTGGCGGAAGCTGCCGATACTGAACCATTGGAGCCGGCAGCGAACACGCCACGGCGCAGCGAACGGAGGGCACAAGGCATGCGGATCCCAGGCAAAAAGGTGTGGATGAGGGGCGTTGCCCTGGCGGCGAGCGCGGTGCTCGGCGCTCTGCCCTTGACCCCCGCGGCCTTCGCGGCGAACCCGGCCACGATTGGCTCGTGCGGCTACACCGGGGACCCAACGCACTCGTATCGTTTCTGCGGCACTGGCACGAGCACGGACGTAGCGGTACCCAGCCAGAGCGCTGTGACCTACAGCTTTGGCTACCCCGGCGGCGGCGTGGACATCACCTTCACGGCGCGCGTATCCGCCATCACGCCGACCTTTGAGCGCTATGTAGGTGTCGCGATCTTTGATACGGACCGGCCCCTCGGCAACGGTATACCACTCGAAACGGCGGACCTGCCGGACAACGGGCTGGGCGGTGCGCCCAACGTGATGCAATTCAACTACTCGTCCGGCCGCAACGGGCCAGTGGTCCTGAAGTTCTACAACTACTCGCCGGCCGACGTCACCTTCAGCCTGGATGACAGCGGCCTGCAGCTCTCCAACGGCACCGTGGTACCCCTGCTGCTGGCGCTTGGCTCAACCGGGACCGCCACCCAAGTCGCTGGCGTGGATTGCGCCTACGCGCTGGGCATGAGCCTGTTCGTGGCGCGGACAGACGATCCCACCGGCCAGCCCATGTTCCAGGTGACTGGCCCCTGCGCCGGAGGCGAATTCAGTGACATGGCCACCGGCAACGTGCAGCAGAAGACGGCCAACGGCTGGCTGCAGTGGGTGAAGGCTGCCAATCGCGTGGACTACGACGACGGCACCAGTGTGTGGTACGGCTGCCAAAACGGCATTGTGGAAGTGCCGCGGATCGCGGCTGTGCCGTGCTGACGGCGGGAGGAGAGTAACAAGCGATGGCGACTTTGGCGCAGGCGAGCGTGTTCCTCGGCGCGTTGATGGCGGTGCTGGTGCTGTTCAATGTGCTGCCCGGCCAGTACAACATCAAGATCTACGCCTACACCCTGCTGCACGTGCTCACCGTGCTGATTCTGCTGCTGTCACTCGTGGCGCAGCGCTTCAGCAATCCGCTGGTGGGCTTTCTGGCGCTGCTGGCCGCGGTGGCCACGCTCGCTGCTGGCGGCGTGGTGTATCGCTCGCGCGAAACCGCGGCTCAGCCGCCCTTCACCGCGACCAACCTGGTGCTGGAGACCGTGACTCTCTGCCTGGTGTTTGGTTCCGCCGGCGTGGGCGTCTACAGCTGAGCTCGGAGTTCGGCCATCGCGTTGCACAGCGGCCACGCGCGCCCGGCCACATGAACGTGCCGGCGCTCCGGTCACACGTTCGAGTGATGCTGCCTTATTGGGCACGATCTCGCGGTGTTACGCGCGGAGATGGCATAGGAAGCTCGGCGCTCGGCCATCGTGTCCGGTGCCAACACTGCCGCGGCTGAGTCGACGTGAAAGTGCTAACGGTAATCGTCCGCGTTGGCCACCAGGCCCTGCCGGATGAAGTCCTCACGCGGCGGAGCGAAGATGTCGCACAGGATGCTGCGCTGGCCGGTAGCTTGTGAGGTGTGGACGATCCGCGGCGGGATCACCAGCAGCGACGGGCCGCACTCCAGGTGCTGATCCTCTTGCCAGGTGCGCATGTCGGTTGCCCAGGGCGTGCGCAGGTGGTGGATGTAGCTGCCGGCCAGCACCAGTGAACCCTGCTCAAAGTCTTCGTGGCTGTGCGGCGACATCTTCGAGACGTCGCGCGGCTCGTGGCGCTCCGACCAGCTGACCATCAGCTTGGCGGTCTGGAAATAGTGCTTGTCCATCTGGTCCACTTCGAAGACGCGGGGAGCGGTGTCGGTCCGTGATGCTGTGTTGGGCAGAGCTCGGAGATTGGGCAGCGGAGTCCGATAGTCCTCGGCGTTGCTGGCCTGAGCGGCCGGCTCGCACGGCAGGGCGAAGATGCGCGCGATAGTGCCAGCCGAGCGAGCTGTGACGCACGTGTCGCCTGCTGGCAGCAGGCACACCGCGCGCGGCGGCGCCGGCAACGCCTGGCTGCCGGCAGTGATTTCGGCGGCGGTATCGAGCAGCAGGGCGAAGTACTCGTCCGTGGCCGCCGCGGCCCGCAGCTCGGTTCCCGCCTGAGTGCGGGTCACGGCGACGAGGAACGTTTGCGTCCGCACCACGATGGTCGAGCCAGGCGCAAGCGTGTTGAAATGGGCGAGACGAGCCGCCACGGGCGGGCGCGCGGGGAGGGTGCTGCTCGGGCTATCCATGCGTGGCATCATACCGGCAGCAGCTGCTGCCGCCAACCTGCCCGACTGGCCGATCTGGCGGCGCGAGGCGGGAGGTAGAGTGAAGGCATGCCAGTAGAGTTGACGCCGCGCGGCACGTATGGGGTGCGCGTATCTCGCGGGGTGCCAGGCCCCTTGATGAAAGCTGGGCAAGCGCTGGTGTCGCGCTTGATGCGGCTGCGTGGCATCCGCGTCGCGCGGCTCACCACGGTTGGTGCGCGCACGGGCCAGGAGCGGACGACCGATCTCATCGCTCTGCACGATGCCTCCAACACATGGATTGTCGTAGCCTCGTACGCGGGCAGCGCAAACCACCCAGCCTGGTACTTCAACATGGCCCGAAACCCGGATCGAGTCTGGCTGGATGATGGCCACGGCCGGGTCCGTGTCACGGCGGATACGCTGAGTGGAGGCGAGCGGGAAGAGGCCTACGCGAAGCTGCTCCGCATTTGGAAGGGCTACGCTGGCTACCAGCAGAAGACCGACCGCGAAATCCCGGTGGTTCGCCTCACTGCCATGGACTGAACCGCGCGCGGCCGGTTCAGCGGCGGCGGGCGCCAGCGGCGACGCCACGGTAGGCGAGCCAGATGCCGATGGCGAGGATGATGAGGCCGATGATGAGCCATTGGCGCTGGCTGGTCATAAAGCTGCCCAGCAGCACGCCGGCGCCCTGGAAGGCCCACACGCCACCCACCAGGCACAGCACCAGGCCAACGATCAGGCTGGCCCAGCCAGTGCGGCCCTGGTGGCCAGGGTTGGGCTTGGCGCTCACCCGGTTTGAGCCCACGCGCCCAGGATCTTGACGAACACGGTGAGCTCCTCCAGGCGCTTGAGCGCTTGGGGCATGCCCGAATCCTCAGGGTGCGCCTCCAGATCCAGAAAGAAGAGGTAGTCCCACACGCGGCGTTTGGAAGGGCGCGACTCGATCTTGGAGAGGTTGACCCCGGCCTCCACGAACACCGACAGCACGTCGCGCAGCACGCCCACGCGATCCCTCACGGAGAACAGCAGCGACATCCGATCGCGCCCGGTGCGCGCGCTTATCCCGCGGCCCAGCACCAGAAAGCGCGTGGTATTCCCGCTGGCGTCCTCAATGCGCGGCTCCAGAATGTTGAGCCCGTACAGGGTGGCCGCCACCTCGGGCGCGATGGCCGCGACGTGCTCCATCTGGGCCGCCTGTTGTGCCGCGCCGGCAGTGCTGCTCACCTCTACCAGCGCGGCGTTGGGCAGGTGCTGCCGCAGCCATTCCCGGCACTGGCCCAGCGCGTTGGGGTGCGAGCACACCGTACGCACGTCCGCCAGGGTGGAGCGCGACATGAGCGCCTGGTGCACGTCGAGCCGAAACTCGGCGCAGGCCTTGAGCTCGGTGTCCACAAAGCAATCCAGCGTAGACTTCTCGCCGCCGTCAAGGCTGTTCTCAATGGGGACGATGCCAAAGTCCGCGCGGCCGATCTCGGTCTCCCGAAAGACATCGGCCATGGTGGGCACCGGCTGGAATGTGCTGGCCGCGCCGAACTGGCTCACGGCCGCCTGATGTGAGAAGGTGCCGGCGGGGCCGAGGAAGGCAACCCGCGGCGGCGACTGCAGTGCGCGGCTGGTGGACAGAATCTCACGGTACACGGCTTCCAGGCCGCTTTCCGGCAGCATGCCGGAGGAGGCCTCCTTCAGCCGGCGGACGATGCTGCTCTCGCGATCCGGCACGTACACCGGCGCGCCAGGGCCCTTCACCTGGCCCACCTGCTTGGAAAGTGCCGCGCGCTGATTCAAGAGGTCCACGATCTGGTCGTCCAGCTGGTCGAACTGGCTCCGCAAAGCGTCCAGGTCGGTCATCGCCAGCGCCAGCCAGAGTTGATGAGCTCTACTTGTGGTGGCCAGCACATCGGGGCAGCGGTCTCAGGCATTCAACAGCACCTGCAGCACATTCTCCACGGTCGCGGCCGGTACATCCGGCGTGATCTCCACCGAGCCGATGCTGGTGGGCAGTATCCAGTGGATCTGGCCGGCCCTGGTTTTCTTATCCAGGCTCATGGCGTCACGCACCAACTCCCAGGCGAGCCCTCGCGCGGCGAAGGGCAGCCCCAGCCCCTTGAGCAGCTGCTTGATGCGCTCGCAGCTGGCGCCGTCGAGCTTATCGAGCGCCACGGCCAGCTGGGCCGCGCCGGACATGCCAATGGCCACGGCTTCGCCATGGAGCAGCACCTCGTAGTGGGTGGCCGTTTCCAAGGCATGGCCAATGGTGTGGCCGAAGTTGAGGATCATGCGCAGGCCAGCTTCCCGCTCATCCTCGCCCACCACCTGCTGCTTGAGCTCCGCGCAGCGGCTGATGATGGGGTCGATCACAGCCTCGGCCTGCTGGAGCACCTCGGCCTGGTGGCCCTCGATGAGGTCGAACAGCGGCGCGTCCATGATCACGCCGTACTTCACCACCTCTGCTAAGCCGCCGCGGTACTCGCGCATGGGCAGCGTGCCCAGGGTAGCGGTATCGATGACAATGAGCGCGGCCGGGTAGAAGGCGCCGATCAAGTTTTTGCCCCGCGGCAGGTTGATACCGGTTTTGCCGCCGATGCTGCTGTCCACCTGGGCCAGCAGGGTGGTGGGCACCTGCACCAGCGGCAAGCCGCGCAGGTAGGTTGCCGCCGCGTAGCCGGCCACGTCGCCCACCACGCCGCCGCCCAGCGCCACAACCACGTCGGACCGTTCGGCCCTGGCCTCAACCAGCCACTCGTACAGCACACCCAGCGTTTGGGGAGTCTTGGTTTGCTCGCCGGCGTTCAGCACGTGCACCGCCGGCTCAAAGCCGCCCGCCTTGAGCGTGCCGGCCAGCTCCTGACCGTATGAGGAGTACACGTTGCGGTCCGTGATGATGAAGGCGCGGCCGGAGAGGCCGGCCTCCTTCATATACGCTGCCGTGCGCTGCAGAATGCCTCGGCCGCTCTTAATCTGAGACGGCATAACTGTTGACGAAAGCGGTGTACGCGCCGCGGATGTGATCCAGGTGGTCGCCCCCGAACTTGTCCAAAAAGTTCTGAGCCAGCACGATGGCCACCATGGCTTCGCCCACGATGCCGGCCGCGGGCACCTGGCACACATCCGCCCGCTCCACGTGCGCCACGGACTCTTCCTTGGTGGCCAGGTCCACGGAGGGCAGCGGGCGCATCATGGTGGAAATGGGCTTTACGGCGGCCCGCACGATGAGGGGCTGGCCGTTGGTCATGCCGCCTTCGGTGCCCCCGGCACGGTTGCTCAGGCGCCCCCAGCCGCTGGCATTGTCCCAGCGAATTTGGTCCTGCACCTGCGAGCCGAATTTTGCCGCTACGCCAAAGCCCTCGCCGATCTCCACGCCTTTGACGGCGGGGATACTCATGATGGCGCCGGCGATCTGCCCATCGAGCCGGCGGTCGAAGTGCATGAAGCTGCCCAGGCCCACTGGCATACCCCAGGCCACCACCTCGAAGGCGCCGCCCACCGTGTCGCCCCGCGCTTTGGCATCGTCGACGGCGCGCACCATCTCGGCTTCGGCCGTTTTGTCGAAGCAGCGCAGCGGTGAGGCGTCGTTCTCGTCCCACGGCCACTCCGCCGGGTTGGTGGGCAAGGCCACCTCGCCCCAGGCTACCGGGCCAATGCGCACCACATGGCTGCGCACGTGGATGTCGAACTCCTCAAGCAGGGCACGGCACACCGCGGCAATGGCTGTGCGAGTGACGGTTTCGCGCGCTGAGGAGCGTTCCAGCACAGGGCGCACATCGTCGAAGCCGTACTTGATGACGCCCGCCATATCGGCGTGGCCCGGTCGCAGGCGGGTGACCTTGGCTACGTCCTCGGATACCGGCTCCTCGTTCAGCACGGTGCGCCAGTTCTGGTTCTGGTTGTCCGCATTGCGCACCACCAGCGCCACGGGCGAGCCCATGGTGAGGCCGTGCCGCACGCCCGACAGGATCTCGACCGTGTCCGTCTCGATCTTCATGCGGCCGCCGCGGCCGTAGCCGTGCATGCGCCTGGCCAGATGGCGGTTGATGAAGTCTGCCCGCAGGGGAATGCCCGCCGGCAGCCCTTCGATAATGGTGCTGAGGGCTTTGCCGTGGGATTCGCCCGCGGTGAGGAAGCGCAGCATGGCCGGCTCTTCTACTCCTGTCTCGCGCCGGCCTGGGCCGGCGCTTCACCCAATGTGCGTCGCGCCAGTTCGCGCTGGGCCGCGGCGAACATCCCGTCCAGTGCAGGCATTCGACCGGTCCACATGTCCACTGCCAGAGCAGCCTGGCGCACCAGCATGCCCAGCCCGTTCACGGCTTGGCCGCCTTGCGCCTGGGCAGCCTCCATCAAGCGCGTTGTGGCCGGATTATAGATGAGCTCGTACAGCAGCACGCCCGGCGGCAGCGCGTCGGGGGGCAGGGGCGACTCACCAGGCTGCAGGCCGGCCGAGGTGCAGTTGATCACCACCTCTGCCCGCGCCACCTGCGCCAGTTCGGCCGCCCGCACAGCGCCACCGGCGTGCGTGGCCAGGGCCGCTGCCTGGTCCGCTCGGCGCGCCCACAGCCACACCACTTCGGGCCCCCGGCGCAGCGCATGGCACACGGCACGGGCGGCGCCGCCGGCACCCAGCACGGCCACGCGCCGGCCGGCCAGCGAGCCGAACGCCGCTTCCACATCGGCCAGGAAGCCGCGCGCGTCCGTGTTGGCGCCGCGCAGCCGGCCAGCGGTGTGGTGGATGGTGTTGACGGCTCCGATCGCCCGTGCCTCGGCGGTCAGGTCATCCAGCTCGGGCATCACCAGCTGCTTGTATGGCAGGGTGACGTTGATGCCCAGCCACTCCGGCCGGCGCAGGCGGGCAAGCAGCGGGCCGAGCGCGTGAGGCGCGGTTTCGCAGGCCTCGTAGGTGGCGTTGAACTCCAGCTGCGCCAGCGCCGCGGCGTGAATGGCGGGCGAGACGGTGTGTGCCAGTGGATAGCCCACCACGCCCAGTCGCCGTGTCATGGTTTGGCAGCCTCGCGGCGTGCGTCCCACTCCAGCCGGGCCGCGCGAGCCGCCTGGAACAGCGCATCGAGCTCGGGAGGTGGCGGCTGGCGCACGGCGGGCCCGGGAGATCCCTCGGGTAGTGCGCTGAGCTGGGCCTTGACCCGCCGCAGCGCGGCTTCAAAGCGCTCGATGTGCTCCAGCAGCACGGCGGCGTTGTAGTGGCAGATGTCCGCGTGCATCTCCACCGAGCCGGCGGCAACGCGCGTGGTATCGCGAAAACCACTCGCGGCCAGCTCACCTGCCAGGCCGGCCAGGTCGCTTTCGACGGATTGAACCAGGACGGCGGCGACCACGAACGGCAAGTGTGACACGGCGGCCACCGCCGCGTCGTGCTCCGCGGCCATGAGCACACGTGGCCGGGCGTGCACGGCTGCCGCCAGCTGCTGACCCACTGCCAGCGTGCGCTCGGAGGTAGGCACCAAGCAGTAGGTGCAGCCGGTGAACAGGTCCACACTGGCGGCGGCCACGCCCTGCCGGTCGCTGCCGGCCATGGGGTGACCGCCCAGGAACTGGGCGCCCGCGGGCAGCTCCTGCTCAGCCCAGCGCATCACCTGCCCTTTCACGCTGGCCACATCGGTGATCACGCAGCCGGCCGGCGCCGCTTGGCCCGTGGCGCGCAGCAACTCCCGCAGGGTCCGGATGGGGCCCGCCAGCACCACCAGGTCAGCACTGGCGACGGCATCGGCGATGCTTTCGGCTGGCTGGTCGATGGCGCCCAACTTTAGGGCCAGCGCCACGGTTTGGGCGTGGGGCGACCAGCCCCGCACCGGCCAGCCAGCGCGGCGGAGCGCCAGGCCCAATGAGCCGCCAATGAGCCCCAGGCCCAGGATGGCGGCGTTCAGCGGGGAGCCCGTGCGCGGGGCATGTCAGACGGAGGCGGGTAGCGCCGCACGCCGGGCTCGGGCGGCCTGGGCCAGATCCTGGAGCACGGGCAGGGTCATCTCCCAGCCCATGCAGGCATCGGTGATGCTCTGGCCATACACCAGGCTGGCTTTCTCGCGCAGGTCCTGCCGGCCATCCACCAGGAAGCTCTCCAGCATGACGCCTCGAATGCCCGCTTCGCCGGCGGCCACCTGCTGGGCGATCTCCTCCGCCACCAGCGGCTGACGGCGGTAGTCTTTGGCGCTGTTGTCGTGGCTGGCATCAATGATCACCCGCGCGGGCAGTTGCTGCTCGCGCAATGCCGCCAGGGCCTTCTGCACGCTGGCAGCGCTGTGGTTGGGGGTACCGGCGCTCCCGCGCAGCACAACGTGACAGTCCGGGTTGCCGTCCGTGAGCACTATCGCCGCGCGCCCATCATCGTCCACACCGAAGAAGCTGTGCGGGTGCGAGGCGGTCTTCACCGCGTCGATGGCGATGCGCACGCGGCCATCAGTGCTGTTCTTGAAGCCGATGGGCATGGATAGGCCGGAAGCCAGCCCGCGATGCACCTGGCTTTCGCTGGTACGGGCGCCGATGGCCCCCCAGGTGACCGCGTCCGAGATGAACTGCGGCGAGATGGGATCGAGGAATTCGCAGCCCACGGGCAAACCCTGCTCCACCACCGCCAGCAGCAGTTGCCGCGCAATGGTGAGGCCGTCGTTGGAGGCGTAGGTGCCATCGAGATGCGGGTCATTGATGAGGCCCTTCCAGCCCACGGTGGTGCGCGGCTTCTCG
>JBOGTU010000215.1:0-2113 GCA_050695655.1 Chloroflexota bacterium
GGGCTGCGCTGGCACTGGGCCTGGGCCTGCTGCCGCCCGCCGCGGCAGCCGCGGATACCGTGAGCGCCACCGTGGACATCACGGCGACCGGCTTCAGCCCGGCGGTGGTGACCGTTTCGCCCGGCGGCTGGGTGACGTGGCGCAACGCCGATTCCGTGGTGCACTCGGCAACTTCGCCTGGCGGCGCGTTCGATTCCGGCGCCATCAATCCCGGCCAGCAGTTCACCTATCGCTTCAACGCCTCGGGGAGCTTCGGCTACAGCTCCTACTTCGATTGCCACGACGATACGGGCGTTTGGCGGCAGAACAACGGTGCTTTTCAGTGCCTGGCCACGGTGAATGTCAACGTGGCTGCCACCGCGCCGGCTGCGCCGGCCCCAGCGGCCACGCCCGCGCCCGTGGCAGCTGGCCCATGCCAGTTTGTGCTTGGCTTTGCGACGCTGCAAGCGCTCGATCCCGCCGATGTGGGCAGTTGCGTGGATAACCAGGCCTTTTCCGCCAATGGCGACGCCTTGCAGCACACCACCAAGGGGCTGCTGGTGTGGCGCAAGGCTGATAACTTCACCGCGTTCACCAATGGCTTCACCACCTGGGTGAATGGACCCTACGGCCTTCAGTCGCGGTTGAACACGGCCCGCTTCCCATGGGAGCACGACACCACCCCCGCCGCCTCGGCTCCCTCGGTGTCCGCGGCAGCGGCACCTGCACCGACGGCCCAGGGCAATGGCAGCGTTGCCGGCCCCATCCCACTGGAATCAACCGCCAGCAATACGCTGGCGCCCAATGGCGACGCGTATTACTCGCTCGCTTACCCGGGGCAAGACCTCTCGGCGAAGGTGCGCCTGTACTTCACGCCGTCGGATGTCACGGGCAACGTTGGCTTCACCATCAGTGGTTCGCAAGGGCAGATCACACCCTATCTCACCGGCAACGGCAATTGCATCACGAATGTGAACGGCACCTCGACCTTCAACCCGGATTGCAGTAACGACGATCACACCGTGCGCGGCAACAATCAGCAGAGCGACGCGCTGTCGGCCAGCTTCCTGCAGTTCACACCGGAGACGTACCTCATCCATGTCTACAATCACCGGCCAAACATCGCCATGAACTACACGCTGTCCATCAGCGGTATCCCGTATCCCTGCCAGCCGGCCACGGCTGTTGGCGGCGCCACACCGGCGCAGGCCAGCGTCATTGGCCAGCCGGTGGTTGGTCAGCTGGGTGCGAACAGCCAGGGCACGTTCGCCTACTACCGCTTCAGCTACGCGGGCGACAGCTCTGGGCTCTCGCTGGTGCTGCGCTACAACCCGGCCACCGCCTCCACCAAGAATGGAGTGGGCATAAACCTGCTCCACGGCTCCGACATCGTCATGGCCAGTAACGCGCAGACGATGGCGCAGGCGTTTGCGGAGGGCACAACCGCCTATGCGGACGGGCTGCTCACCGGCTTCTATCAGTCGCAAACGCCGGGCGATTACTACATCCAGGTCAATAACTTCTCGGGCACCGCGATCAACTACACGTTCAGCCTCATGGGGTTGCCGTGCCCCGGCAGCGCCGCCGCGCAACCCGCACCCGCGGCCACACCAGTTGCGCCGAACGGACTCACCTCCGACACAGCCTACGCGCTGGGCAGCCAGGATGCGCGCCAGCTGGGCGGCAACTCCATCGGCTCGTTCGTCTGGTACAGCTTTAACTACGACGGGCAGAGCCGCGCCACTATCAACATGACCTTCACCCCGTCGGACCCGCTGCAGTCCAGCCAGAGTGGCTTCCACGTGTATGGCCCGAACGGCATTTCACTCCAGGCCGGCCAGAATGGCCAGGGCCCCGGCAGCCTGGGGCTCACACTGCCCGGCAATGCGCCCGCCGGCAACTACCACGTGCAGGTGTTCAACTACCTCTCGGGGACCACTATCTCTTACACGCTCAGCCGTTCTTAAAAGCGGACCCTCAAGCGCGGCAGCCAGCCTCAAGCGCGAAAGCGCTGGGACCGCTTCCCAGGCGCACGGCGACGTCCGATCGGGACCCGTGCGCCTGGGCGCTCTATCGCTGGCAGAGGGGCGGAGGGCCACTGGGACCTACATCCGTGGCGGGCACGAACGCTGCG
>JBOGTU010000216.1:0-22849 GCA_050695655.1 Chloroflexota bacterium
CTGTTCTTCGGCCGCAACGAAGAGAACGGCCTGCGCTGCGTATACCACGGCTGGAAGTTCACTACCCAGGGCGCCTGTGTCGACATGCCCAGCGAGCCGGCCGAAAGCAATTTCAAAGACAAGGTGACCCTGAAGGCTTACCCCACCCGCGAGTGGGGCGGCGTAGTGTGGATCTACATGGGCCCGGCCGAGCACAGGCCGGAGCTGCTGCCGCGCATGGAGTGGGCGGAGCTGCCGGCCGAGGCGCGCAGCGTAGGCAAGTCGCTGCAGGAGTGCAACTGGCTGCAGGTGATGGAGGGCGACATCGATACAGCCCACATCTCCTACTTGCACGGCGGCCGCCCGCCAGGCGTGCCCAGGCCCACCAGTGCCACGGGCGCGGTGGATGGCGCGCCGCGGCTGACCGTTATCGACGACGACATTGGCTACGCCTACAGCGGCCGGCGCAACATGCCCGATGGCAGCTACTACTGGCGCGTCACGCGCTTTGTGCTGCCCATGTACGCCTTCATCCCCCAGTCCGATTGGCCCAGGGCCTGCACCGGCACGGTGCCGATCGACGACCATCACAGCTGGCGCTGGGCCTTCTTCTTCAACGCCGTGGGTGGGTCGCCTAACCGCTTTGGGCCTGGCGGGGGCATGCCCCGGCAAACCGGCCAGTACACGCTGGACGACGGCACCGTCATCGATGCCGTGCTGCCGGCGCAGACCAAGGCCAACAGCTACATGATCGATCGAGACGTGCAGCGCGCCAAGACCTTCACCGGCATCCAGGGCATCGGCATGCAGGACCGCGCCATGACCGAGGGCATGGGCGGCATCTGTGACCGCGCGGAGGAGCACCTGGGAACGACCGACGTGGCCATCATCGCCGCCCGCCGGCGCCTCATCAAGATGGCGCGCGACCTTCAGAATGGCCTGGAGCCCTACGCCGCCACGCACGGCGAGCAGTACACGGTGCGCTCGCTGGATGCCGTGTCGCCCATCGCCGAGCTGGAAACGATCCTCACGGCTTTCAGCGAAGAGCTCGTCGCCCCGGTGTAAGCGCCGAGCACGCACGCCTGCACGCGGGGCGGCCAGCAGCGATCGGCCCTCACCCGCGCCCTTCACCTCGATGGGAGGGGCATCAGCCCCTGGAATTGTTGATGAGGGCGGCGACCTTATCCGGCTGCTGGCAGTGGACCAGGTGACCGGCGGACGGGAGCACCTCCAGGCGGGAGGAGCCGATGCGGCGCTGAAACTCGCCGCCATAGGATGGCGGAATGATGCCGTCGTGCGCGCCCCACACCAGCAGCGTGGGCGCGCACACGCGGTGGATGCGCGTGGCCAAACCCCTGTTCGGCAGCGGCCACAGGAAGCGCGCCGCGGCGGCCATAGCGCGCGCTCGCTCCACCGAAAAGGTCACGCGCTCCTCGTCGCTGGCCGTTTCCGGCGGTGCCGCCACTCCGCCTACCGCGAGGGGGGCGCCAGTGTCGTTCCCCTGCGTGGCCTGCGCCACCTCTGCCGGCGCCATGGCAAAGAAATCGGGAATGGGCTGCGCCGGGTTCCACAGACCGAAGGGCGCGATCAACGTGAGCGAGGCGAAGCGGCTCGGTTGCACCGCCGCCAGCTCCGCCGCGAACATACCTCCCAGGCCGTGGCCCACCAGGGCACCGCCCTGGAAGTTCAATGCATCCAGCACATCCAGGTAGTAGTAGATGGCGTCATGGATGTCCCGCAGCTGCTCCTCGCCCGTGGATGTGCCGAAGCCGGGCAGCCACGGAGCCAGCACTCGATGCTGGCTCGCCAGCTCGGCCACGAGCGGATTGCGCGGACCGTCCCAAATGCCGTGCAGGTACAGGAGTGGTGCACCGCTGCCTTCCTCCAGCACATCGACCTCGAACTTCCCGCCCGCCAGCGACACCATTCGCCCGGTCACGCGGCCAGGCTCAGAAGTTTGGCCGAAAACACTCCGCGGCCGGGTGGGGTTGCCCAGCAGGTGGGTTCGATTCCTGGTGGCTGCTGTTCGAGGTCGGTCGAGGGCCGCTGATGGCTTCGCGGCCACACGTCCAAGCGGCAGCTCACGCCACGGTTGCCAGGACCGGCTTAGGTGCAGCCGGCGCGGCCAGCGGCTGGATCCACCAGCGGTCCTCATGCTCTTTCTCGAACAGCGGGCGCAGCTTGGGCACCACCCTGGTTGCCGTGAGGCGGATGCTCTCCATGGTCAGGTCGTGCGGCATGGAGCCGATCTGGTTCAGGAGGAGCAGGTGGCCGATATTCAGCCGCTTGACCACATCCTCCAGCTGCTCCGCCACCTGGCTGGGCGTGCCGGCAATCACGTTGCCCTGCTCCACGAAGTCCTTCCAGGTGAGCTGCCGCGTGCGGTCCACCAGGCCGGTGGCCTGCGATCGGAGCCCGGCGCGCACCGTTTCCAGCGTGCGATAACCGGGCGCGTCGCCAAAGCCGGGGTGGACGCGCAGCATCTTATTGTAGAAGTACTCCACGTGCGGGCCGTACTGCTCGGCCATCTGGCTCTCGCTTTCGCCCACCACCACCAGCTGGAGGTAGGCGGTTTGGAAGGGGTTGCGCTGGCGGTGCGTATCGTCCACCACCTTCCAGTAGCCCTGCACCGTCTTCTCCGCGCGCTTGTAGCCGCCGTACGAGAGGTAGGCATACAGGAAATCGCGCTCGAGCGTCCAGGACCACGTCTCTACGGACCCGCCACCCGGCACCCACACCGGAGGGTGCGGCTTCTGCAGCGGCCGCGGCAGGGCATTCACGTAGCGCAGCTGGGTGAACTGCCCATCGAAGCTGAACACTTCGGGGTTGGTCCACGCCTGCACAATGAGGTCGGCTGCCTCGTAGTACCGCTCGCGAGTGAGGGCGGGGTTGGTGCCGTAAGCGAAGTTGGTGTCCATGCTGGTGCCCACGGGGAAGCCTGCGATCAGCCGGCCGCCGCTCACGCAGTCCAGCATGGCGAACTCCTCGGCCACACGCACCGGCGGGTTGTACAGCGCGATGGAATTGCCGAGCACAATCAGCGCCACATCCTTGGTGCGCCGTGCCAGCGCCGCCGCCATCAAGTTCGGCGAGGGCATCAGGCCGTAGCCCGTGGCGTGGTGCTCGTTCACGCAAATGCCGTCGAAGCCGGCTTCGGCCGCGTACTCCAACTCGTCCAGCGACTGGTTGTAATACTCGTGCGCCTTGGCCGGATCGATCAGCTCACTCGGGATGTCCACGTGCACGCTGTGGTAGTGCTCCGCGAAATCCTCCGGGAGATCCCGATACGGCATCAGGTGGAACATGCAGATCTTCAATGACTACTCCCCCGCCAGCGGTGCTGGGCTCGCTGGATCAGTTCGCCGCGGCGTGAATATCCTGCTCTTCCAGGGCGGATTGGTCCACGTAGCCCACTTCACCAAATTCGGCCACGTTCTCCTCCACCCGCTTCATGATCTCATCTGGCGACATGGTCAGGTCTACCCGCTGCAGGTAGGGCTGGCGTGCCTTCAGCCCGGTGCCGCAGTAAATCTCCAGCCGGTTGCCTTCAGGATCGCGGAAGTAGGCACCAATGGCGTTGCCGTGCGAAACCACCATGTCAAACCGCACGTCATTTTCCCGCAGGCGCTTGTAGTAGCCGATCACGTCCTGCAGAGTGTTGCAGCGGAACGACACCTGTTGCAGCAGCAGTGCGTCGGGATCGTCCACGTTGCGGCCACCGCACAGCAGAAACTCGTGATGCTCTTCTTCCGGGCGAGCGCTCATGAAGACCATGCCCATCGCCGGGTCCTCATCCGTGATCTGCAGGCCAATCACATCGTGATAAAAGGCTTTCTGCTTGTTCACATCCTTGCAGAAGACGCCGACATGTCCTAACCGTGCGATAGAAGGTCCAGCCACTTGCTTCCTCCTCAATTCACTGCCCGCCCGCTGGGCGAGCAACATCGCGCACCGGGCTGCGCCCGGCCTCACCTAAGGTGTACACCGAATACGCCAGCTTTGTCCAATCAGCTTGTCTCTGCTGCACTCTCGGCGCGGCCGCGGTAAGTAGTTTCGAGCCCACACGCGGTAGCGTATCGGGCTTGATCTGGAGTTCCGTGTTCCTCTCCCGGCTGGGAGAGGCGAGGTGAGGGAGGCCCCAGGACGCCAGCTGGGCGATGGATAATCGACGGTGAACTGCACCGGACCGGATCGGCTGACTTTTCGCCGGCGTCTTCGCGCGGAGCAGTCGGCGGCGGAGTGGGCTCTCTGGAGTTTGCTGCGTGGACGGCAACTTGCGGACCGAAGTTTCGGAGCCAGCATTCGATGGGCAGCTACGTCCTTGATTTCTACTGCACCGATCGACATTTGGCGGTTGAGGTCGATGGCGACCAGCATGCTGAAGCGGAACAGCGTGCGCATGACGACCAACGAACAGCGTTGCTGGCCGAGCTGGGCATTCGGGTGCTGCGTTTCAGCAACCGTGAGGTGCTGGACGAGCGCGAGGATGCGATCGAGGCGTTGCTGCACGCGCTTTCGGAAGGCGAGCACGCCCTTCTCGCCTCTCCCAGCCAGGAGAGGAACGTAGCCGCTAGCTCGCAGCTCGCTGCCTTAACGGGCGGCGCTGGAGGTTCGGCCGCACCGGACTTTGCGGACTCGCCCTCAGCGCCACAGCTCGGCGCTGGCCAGGCGAGCGCCTTCGGCCAGGCTGGCCAGCTTGGCCCACACCACCTCGGGATCGACGGCTGCCTGGCCCACCCAGGTGCCGAAGCCGCAATCACACCCGGCCAGCACGTTCTCGCGGCCTACCAAGTGGGCGTAGCGCAGGATGCGCTGCTTCACCAGGTCAGGATGCTCGATGTAGTTGGTGGTGGAGTCGATCACGCCGGGGATGAGCACCCGCCCCTCGGGCACCCGCAGCGTTTCAAACAGCTCCCACTCGTGCTCGTGGCGCGGATTGGCGCCCTCGAAGGAGATGGCCGCCGGGCGCCCCTGCAGCGCGATGTCCAGGATGCTTGCCAGCGGCACATCCCGATGGTGGGGACCTTCGTAGTTGCCCCAGCACAGGTGCAGGCGCATCTGCTCCGGCGGCAGGCCCTCCAGCGCGTGGTTGAGGGCGCGCACGTGCAGGCGCGCCTGGTCCTGAAACTGCTCCAGGCTCAGATCGGCGAACTGGATGTGCCGGCCCATGGCCAGGTCCGGGCAATCCACCTGCAGCACCAGGCCGGCCTGCACCACCGCCTGGTATTCGGGCCGGATGGCATCGGCGATAGCGAACAGGTAGGCCTCGTGGTCGCCGTAGTACTGGTCGCGGAAGAAGAGCGACACGACCCCCGGCGAGGCGGCCGTGAGGAAGGGCTCCTCCTGCGTGTTCCCCTGCCCCGAGCCCACAGCTGCGCGCAGGTGCGCGATATCCGCCTCCACGGCCTGGGTGCCCCGCGCCCGCACGGGAGCGGTGCAGGCCGGCGTTTTGCGGCGGGCTCGGCCCGGATCGCCAAACACACGGCGTGCCAGCTCGGGGAAGTCCGTCAGGTCGGCATACTGCAGCGCGTGGCTCTCGCCGCCGAAGCCCTCGAGCCGATCTTTCACATAGGTGGCGTAGCTGGGCTTGCCCGCTTCGCCATCGCCAATGACGTCGAGGCCGGCCCGCCGCTGCCGCGCGACTACGTCTCGCACCGCCTCGCCGATCAACCGGTCCAGCTCACCGGCATCAGCCTGGCCGGTCTCTTCCTTGGCAAACATGCGTTCCACCAGGAGCGGTGGGCGGGGCAGGCTGCCCGTGTGAGTGGTGAGAATCCGTTCAGTGCTGCGGTTCATGCGTCTCCACCAAGCCTCGCGGCCAGCGCCAGGCGGCGATGCGGCTAATGATAGACGAGCCCTCGCGGGTGCGCGGCCGGGGCTGCCGCGCGCGCTCGGCGATAATTGCAGCGATGTTCGGGACGCTCGCCAGCGCGACTGGCGCCCTCGGATCGCCGCTGCGGACATGGCCGGCATACGGCTCGTGCCCGCGTGCTGGCGACGCGCTACCGTGAACGCGGCGCGAAGTGGCGGAGCACCGCGTGTGAGCGCCGCGCTGTCCACGTTCGACCGCCAGCAAGCGCGTTACTGGGAGCAGGATACGAGCTACCTGCCGCCGCGGTCGCCCACGGCGGTGGCGAGCGCCAGTCCGAAGCTCGATTACGTGCAAGGGGTGCTGCGTTTGCCGCGCGACACAAGCGTGCTGGATGTTGGCGCGGGCAACGGCGTCTTCACGCACCAGCTGCGGGCGCGGTTCAACTGGGTAGCCTGCCTGGATGGGGCCTGGAACATGATTGCCCGCAATCCCAGCGCCGGCCCGCGGCTGCAGGGCTCGGCCTACCACCTGCCCTTCGCGGCTGGGAGCTTTGATCTGGTGTTCTGCGGCAACCTGCTGCACCATCTGGCCGAACCGAAGCGGGCCGTGGCCGAGATGACGCGCTTGTCCCGCGAGCACGTCGTGTTGTGCGAACCAAACCGCTGGAACCTGCCGCTGCTGGCCTTCATGGCCCTGGTTCCGGAGGAGCACGGCGGCCTGAAATTCAGCCCGGCATATCTTCGGGGCTTGGCCGAGGCCGCGGACCTCAAGGTGCTGCGCTGCCAGCCCATGGGGCTGGTGTACGAGCGCAAAACTCCGGCGCTCCTGCTGCCCCTGCTGCGCGGGTTCGACCGGCCCTGCTGGTTTGGCGCGTACACCGTGCTGATTGCCCGCAAGCGCCACGAAGCGCCATGAACCACCTGCAGCTCTCGGAGGCGGACCACCGCGTGAGTTGCGAGATCCAGGCGCGGCTCGAAACGTACGCGCCCAACTACACCTCCTGGATTGTGCAACAGGCGAGCCGGCACATCGGCCGCCGGCTGCTGGACGTTGGCTGCTCCACCGGCAATGTGACCCGCCACTTCGCCGGGCGCGAGCTGCTGGTGGGTGTGGATCCCAACCCCTACGCGCTGGAGGTGGGTCGCGCGGAATGGGCTGCCAGCCGGCCTGATGTGCAGCTGCTGCCCATCGCCATCCCCAGCGATGCCTTCCTCGCCCTGGATCGCTTCGGGTTCGACAGCATCACCTGCCTGAACGTGCTGGAGCACGTGCAGGATGACGCGGCAGCGCTGCGGCAGATGCACCACGTGCTGGCACCTGGCGGCCGGCTGTTCCTGCTGGTGCCGGCCAACCCGTGGCTGTATGGCAGCATGGACGCGGCCGATCAACACTGCCGGCGCTACACGCGCCGCGGACTGGCTCAGGCCGTGGCTGGGGCCGGCTTCACCGTGCGCTCAGTGCGCTTTATGAATGCGCTGGGCGTCGCGGGCTGGTTCGTCAACGGGCGCATCCTACGCCGCGCGCTCATCCCGTCCGCTCAGGCCGGCCTGTTCGACCGCTGCGTGCCATTCATCGAGCGTCTCGAGGCCGCGCACCCGCCGCCGGTGGGCCAATCGCTCGTGCTGGTGGCAGATCGATGACGGTGACGCGGCCGGCGGTCTCCGTGGTGATCCCCTGCCTGAACGAGCGCGAAACGGTTGGCATCTGCGTGAGTAAAGCGCGCCAGGCCTTCGACGATCTGGGGCTGGTGGGCGAGGTGGTGGTGAGTGACAACGGCTCCAGCGATGGCTCGCCCGACATCGCTGCCGAGCACGGCGCGGTGGTGGTGCACACCCACGAACGCGGCTATGGCAACGCCTACTTGGCCGGCTTCCGCGCCGCCCAGGGCAACGTGCTGCTGATGGGCGACGCGGACGACACGTACGACTTCAGCCGCGTGGGCGACTTTCTGGCGGCCATGACGGATGGTTGCGAATTCGTGAATGGCTCGCGCCTGCGCGGAACCATCCTGCCCGGGTCCATGCCCTGGCTGCACCGCTACATCGGCAACCCGCTGCTCTCCGGTGTGCTGAATGCCTTCTTTCACACCGGCTTTTCCGATGCCTACTGCGGCATGCGCGCCTTCACCCGCGACGCGTACGACCGCATCCGCCCGCGGAGCAGTGGCATGGAGTTCGCCCTGGAGATGATCATCAACGCCGCCAAGGCGGGCTTGCGCAGCACGGAAATTCCCATCACCTACTATCCCCGGCGCGGTGAATCAAAGCTGCGATCGCTCAAGGACGGCTGGCGCAGCCTGCGCTTCATGCTGCTCTACAGCCCCACGCACCTGTTCGTCATCCCCGGGCTGGCGGCTTTTCTCGCCGGCCTGCTGCTGCTGCTGTCGCTGCTGTTCGGCAGCCCTGTCGTGGCCGGCCACCCGCTGGGCAACCACAGCATGCTGGTAGGCGCGCTGCTCACTATCCTGGGCGTGCAGGTGCTGGCTATAGGACTGCAGGCGGGCACGCACTCGCTGGCGGAGCGCTTCGAGAAGGATAATGCGCTGCTCGCGCTTTTCTACCGCTGCTTCAACCTCGAGCGGGGCCTGCTCATTGGCGGGCTGCTGGTGGCGGCCGGCCTGGCGGTGTACCTCTACCTGCTGGTGCTGTGGTGGTCCTCCGGCTTTGGACCGCTGTTTCAGGAGCGGCCAGCCATCGCCGCGCTGGTGCTGGTGGTGGTGGGCGTGCAGATCATCATGTCAGCCTTCTTCGGCAGCCTCCTCGGCCTCAAAATGGCCGCGTTTCGGAATGAGTAGCACGCTGCCGGCCAGCCTTCAGTTCTAAGCCCCGGCGTCCCGCGCCAGGCGAAAGCCGCTGAACTGCCAGCGGGCGTTCGGCGGGAAGAAGTTGCGATAGGTGGCGCGAATGTGCGCTCGTGGCGTGGCGCAGGAGCCGCCGCGCAGCACGTACTGGCCGCTCATGAACTTGCCATTGTATTCACCCACCGCGCCGGCAGCCGGCCGAAAGCCCGGATACGGTGCGTAGGAGCTCTGCGTCCACTCCCACACGTCGCCGAAGAGCTGCTGCAGCCCCAGCTGGCCGGCGGCGGCCGGCGAAGGATCGTACGCGCCGGATTCGACGAAGTTGCCCTGCACCGGCAGCCCGGCCGCGGCGACCTCCCACTCCGCTTCGGTGGGCAAGCGCGCTCCAGCCCAGCGAGCGTAGGCATCGGCTTCGTAGTAGCTGACGTGTGACACTGGCGCCGAGCTGTGCAGCGGCAGCTGGCCAGCCAGGCTCAGGCGCAGCCAGTCCTCGCCCGCCTGCCCCCAGCCCATTGGGCACCGCCAGCCCTCGGCCTGCACTGTCTCCCAGCCAGATGAAAGCCACAGCTCCGGCCGGGCGTAGCCGCCATCGGCCATGAAGGCCAGAAACTCAGCATTGGTCACCGGGCGCGAGGCCAGTTCAAACGGCTGCAGGTACTGGCGGTGGCGCGGGCCCTCATTGTCGAACGCAAAGCCCTCGCCGTCGTGGCCGATCCAACGCACACCGCCCTCAAAACTGTGCCACCGCGATGGCGTGGCGGGCGCGCTGAACGGGACCGGCGCAGCGGCTGTTGTGTAGGCCGGCTTCAAGGGGTTGAGCGCCAGCATGTGGGCCAGGTCCGTGAGCAGCAGCTCCTGGTGTTGCTGCTCGTGCTGGATGCCCAGCATCACCAGGGCACGCGCGGCGCCAGGGAGGTCGCCTGCCGGAGCATCCAGCAGTCGCTCCAGAGCGCCATCCACGTGGGCGCGGTAGTCGTAAGTTTGCTGCACCGTGGGGCGCGACAGCAGGCCGCGCTCCGGCCGCGGGTGCCGCGGGCCGACCGCCTCGTAGTACGAGTTGAAGATGTAGCCGTAGCGTGGGTCAAATGGTGCGTACCCAGGCGCATAGGGCGCGAGGACGAACGTTTCGAAGAACCACGTGGTGTGGGCCAGGTGCCACTTGGCCGGGCTGCAGTCCGGCATGGACTGCACCACATAGTCTTCCGGCTCCAACGGCCGGCACAGCGCCGCCGTAAACTGGCGTGTGTTCAGGTACTGCTCCGCCAGCGACCAGGCCTCCGCCTGCTCGGCCGCGCGCTCTCGTACTTGCACAACGTTCCCTCCCATGATGAATCCCGCTCAGGCGAGGACAGCCAGGGCCAGCGCAAAGCGCTGCAGCCGATCCGTGTACCAGCCGGGCAGTTTCAGGCCGGCTATGGCGAAGTCGGCCTCGATGTCGGCGCGAGTGAATTTGGTACTGATCTCCGTGCGCAGCAACTCGCCCGCGGCAAAGCTCGCCGCCAGGTTCGCGCCACGGATGTGCACCGTTTGTGCACTCAGCGAACGCAGGTGCATCTCGATGCGA
Organism: Chloroflexota bacterium; assembly: GCA_050695655.1. Taxonomy (GTDB): domain Bacteria; phylum Chloroflexota; class JAJPGV01; order JAJPGV01; family JAJPGV01; genus DATKQD01. The sequence continues at coordinate 10,156 of JBOGTU010000216.1, forward strand.
TGCTCAGCCGCATCGTACCGGGCTACATGTGTAAAACGTGCCAGGTCGAAATCAGCTCCCAGCTCGCGGTTCAGCACCCGCAGGACGTTGAGATTGAAGCGCGCGGTAACGCCCTGCGCGTCGTCGTACGCCGCCACCAGCGTGGCCGCGTCCTTCACCAGATCCAGGCCCACCAGGAAGGCGTCCTGGGGCCGCATGAGCCGGCTCACGGCGAGCAGGAAGGCCTGCCGCTGATCGGGGAAGAAGTTGCCGATCGTGCCGCCCAGCAGCACGAGGAGCTGGCGGCCGAAGCGTGGAATGCGGTCCAGGTGCTCGAAGAAGTCGCCGATGATGGCGTGGATCGCTAGGCCGGGATAGTCCTCCAGCAGCCGCAGGGACGACTCGCGCACGATCGTATCGCTCACATCGAAGGGGACGAACCACTCCAGATGGCCCGCTCGCCGGGCAGCATCGAGAAGCAGCCGGGTTTTGGTGGACGACCCGGAACCCAGCTCCACCAGCGCGTGAGGTTCAAAGCGCTGAGCGATCTGTTGGCTGCAGGCGGCCAGGATCTCGGTCTCGGCGCGGGTTTGGTAGTACTCCGGCAGCTCGGTGATGCGCTCGAATAACTCCGAGCCCGCGTCGTCGTAAAACCAGCGTGGAGGAAGCTCCTTGGGAAGGCTGGTCAAGCCGGCGCGGACATCGGCCCGCAGGGCCTCCAGCTTGCCGGTTCCCAGGGCGTGAAACTCCAGGGTGAGCGGCGCGGCGATCATGAGCCCGGCCAGGAGTTGGTCCCGGATACCACCGCCAGCCCTTTGCGTGCATTCAGTTGCCAGGAGTTGACGCGCGTCAAGCGGCATCGCGGCTGGCTGTACACGGTTGGCATGTCGAAGCTCTTAAGCACGTGCCGGGCCAAGCAGGGGTTGGGAAGCGCCAGGATCATGTTCGTCACCGGTCAGCGCAGCGTGAGGAACTCTCCGCGCCGGCTCTGCCACAAGCGTTCAAAGTCGCTTTCGGCTGTGACCTCATCGATTGGCAGCGCGTGGAACAGCTCAGGATGCGAAAGAACAGCCGGCTCGTGGCCCTCTTCCAGCTCGCGCGCCAGGCGCATCAGGTAACGGCGCCAGAAGATGATGGCGGCGTCTGTGGTGCCCAGGTGCTCCCGCGTGCGAGTGGGGATGGCGCCCATTGATTCCGTCATCGCCTGATCCTGCACGCGGTTGCCTGGCAGTCCGGTGTAATTGACCGTGCGCTGCATGTCCCGATCGATGAGGTAGTCGTTGTCCCGGTTGCGGATGCGGCGCCAGCTGTTGGGCAGAAAGCCAAGGTGCGGTACCACGGCGGGATCGCCGTCACCGGGCGTGAGTTGCCCCGGTTTGAGCATGGGCTCCTCCCCAGGGCCCGGCGGCGGCGAGAACTGGAACCACCAGCTGTGCTCATCGTCCATGGGCAGGGTGATGTGGCCGGCGCCGTCGCGCGAGGCGCCCGGAATCTCCACGAACAGCGGCAGAATGAAAGTGGTGACGCGCCAGTAGTTCTGGTTCTCCGGCGCGGGCCGGCGGGCACCATACACGAAGCCGAAATCGGTTTCCCGTACGGTAAGGTCCGGCGCGCCGTAGCTGATGGGCCGCCGCGCGCGTGCCGCCGAGAAGTCGCGGTGCAGGAACGACACGTGGGCCGAATCCAGGTCGCCTTCGGTCCCCTGGCTGTAATTCGAATCCTGCAGCCACTTGCGCACCTGCGTTTCACCCGCGCGCGGGTGCATGCACCAGGCGTACTGGGGCAGTGGCGGCTGCTTGTCCTCAGGGCCCATGTACACCCACACCAGCCCACCCCACTCGGCCGCGGGGTATGCCGTAGCCCGCACCTTGTGCTTGAAGTTGCTCTCGGCCGGCTCGTTGGGCATGTCCACGCAGTTGCCCTTCACGTCGAATTTCCAACCGTGATACACGCAGCGCAGCCCGCACTCTTCGTTGCGACCAAAAAAGAGGCTGGCGCCGCGATGCGGGCAGTTCTGCGCCAGCAGGCCCACCGCGCCGTTGCTGTCGCGAAAAGCGATCAGGTCCTCCCCCAGAATGCGCACGCGCACTGGCGTGCCGTCCGGTTCGGGCAGCTCCGAGGGCAGCAGCACGGGCATCCAGAAGCGCCGAAACAGGCTGCCCATGGGCGTACCGGGGCCGGTCTGCGTGAGCAGTTCGGTTTCTTCCACTGTCAGCATTGGTTAAGGTCCCTTTCAGTTGTCGGGCCTGGAGCAACTGCTCCCTACCGCCATAGTAACGCCTGCGTGCAGGACGTATCATCCCCCAGGGCGCCCGCGTGGGGCACGGCGCGCTCCCCAACTCTCAAGCAGACTCGTTAGGAGAGCACATGCTGGCTGCTGCCACTCTCGCGGTGATGGGACTCGTCGCGGGGACCTATGGAACCATTGTGGGCGCCGGCGGCGGCTTTCTGCTGGTGCCGCTGCTGCTCCTCTTCCGGCCGGACTTGCCGGCCACCACCGTGACCACGCTGTCGCTCGGCGCGGTGATGTTCAACGCCATCTCCGGGGTACTTGCCTACACGCGCCAGCACCGCATCGACTATGTGAGCGGGCTGCTGTTTGCCGTGGCCACCATTCCCGCGGCCGCGGTGGGCGCCCTGGTGGTGAGCCACATTCCGCGCCACGGCTTCCAGCTCACCTTCGGCGCCCTGCTGGTGCTCGTCGCCCTGTTCATCTTCTTTCGGCGCCCACCAGGAGCTCAGCCTCGGCCGGACCGGCGCGGCTTCCACCGCGTGAAGACCGATGCCAAGGGCAACACCTACCACTGGGTGTACAGCCTGCCGCTGGGCTGGGCGTTCAGCCTCGTCATCGGCTTCGTGGCCGCGCTCCTGGGAATTGGCGGCGGCATTTTGCAAGTGCCGGTCATGGTGTCGCTGCTGGACTTCCCGCCAGCCATCGCGACCTCCACCTCCACCTTCATCCTGCTGTTCACCTCGCTCAGCGCAACGGTTACGCACGGCCTGCATGGCGACTTCCACGGCGTGATCGAAAGCACGGCGCTGGTGGCGGTGGGTATGGTGTTGGGTGCGCAAATCGGTGCGCGCGTTTCGCAGCGCGTGAGCGGCCGGCTGCTGGTGCGGCTGCTGGCCCTGGCCCTGGCCTTCGTGGGCGCGCGGCTGCTGCTGGGGGCGGCGTAGCAGCTTGCTTCAGGCGCTGTTCATGCGCCGTTGCCCCACCACAAGTGCGCGAAGCGCTGGCCCAGGCTCTGCTCCGAGCCGCGTGATTTCTGTGCCTGACTCTTCACGTACTTCAGGATGCGGATGTCGCGCCGGGTGCCATCCTCCATGAGATCCAGCACGAAACTGAGAGGGCTGAAGCGCAGCCAGCGCACAGTGCTGGGCCGCCGCTCGATCTCCACCGCGCCCTGGCCCTCGCCGTACAGCGAGCGCGTGTCACTGGCTACCCAGCGCACCGAATGGTTGAGCGTTTTCAGAGCGTCCAGACGTCGCTCCTGCAGCTCCAACAGCCGGCTCACCTCTCCCAGCAAGCGGGCGCGGCGATCGCCATCGGGCTCAATCGGCGCCATCTGGACCGGCGGCCCATCCGGGTTCATGGTGGCGCGCAGCGACTGCTCGATGACTGCCAGGCAGCGACGCTGGCGATCCTCATCCTCCAGCACCAGTTCCATCAGGAAGTGAGCGCTGCCGCGTGGCGCCAGGTCCACAATGCGCCGGCCGCGGGCGTCACGCTCCTGCGCTTCTCTCTCGTTCGCTTCCAACTCGGCCAGCAGGACGTCGCCGGCCGCGGGTGTGTGTATGGCCATCTCCGGCACCCCTCGCAGCATGTTTCTGCCTGGCTGCCAGCAAATCCGCTGCCAGGTAGGCGTGGCTTGCCTGCCACACCGCGCGATTCTCAGTGTCCGCTACCTCTCAGTTGCGTGCGTGGTGTCGACCCCTGCCGGCAGGCGGCCGCGTCTTTTGGGCGCCCCGTACACTTGGCCGGAGCAGGAGGTGTGCGCGCTCGCTATGCCCGGAACGCCCTACGACGTTGCCAGCTACTACTACTCGGAAGGCCGGCCCAGCCAGGACGCGGTGGCCCAATACTTCAACGAAACGCGCGATTGGGTGCGCGCGCGGCTGGCGGAGGCGCGTACCGGTGGCCTGGTGCACACCATCGTCACACCGCTTGGCGAGGGCTCCGAAAGCGTGCAGGAGCTCGCGTTCGAGCTCATGGCCCGCTGGGGCTCGTTGAGCGCGCACGTGGTGCCGGGCCTGGAACGGGTGATGGATGAGCCGCCCGGCGACGCGGACAAAGAATCGATCCTGCTGTGTGCCTGCCAGCGCGCAGGCGAGGTGCTGGATGGCCTGCTGCACGAAGCCGCCGCTGACAACGCGCACCTGGCGAAGGAACAGGGTTGGCGCAACCCGAAGCCGGTGACCCTGGCAGTGCCGTGGGGGCGCGTCGCCTACTACACCGCGCGGCTGCTGCGCCCCAAGCGAGCGCTGGCCACACTTGAGGTGGTACCCATGTGTGGCGTTACCGGCTATCACGCCAACCCCTACGAAGCCAACACCGTGGCCGCCACCTTTGCCGCGGCCTACGCCGCCACAGCCATGCAGCTGGCCAGCCCGGCCGTGGTGCCCAGCGCCGATTACGCTACCGTGGTGAACCTGCCGCTGGTGAAGGATGCGCTCAACCGTGCTTGCCAGGCCGACGTCGCGCTCACCACTGTGGGGGCCGCCAACGAAAACGCCTCCACGCTGGCCCGCAGCGGCATCGTGAGCTACGAGTATTTGCGCAAGGTGCGAGCCGAGGGCGCCGCCGGCGAGATCGCCAGTTACTGGTGGTTCAAGCAAGAGGGCGAGCCAATCGTGCTGCCAACAGCCGTGCCGGTGGGGCTTGGCATCGAGGGCCTGAGCGCGCTGTGCGCCGCCGGCAAGCACGTGATTGGCGTGGTGGCCGCCAGCAACGAACGGGTGGATCCGCTGCGCGTGGCGCTGGACCACGCCTTTGTGAACACGCTGGTGACTGATGAGTTCACCGCCCGCCAGCTGCTGAGGTAGTCGCGAAGCTGGGCCTGAAACGTGCCGAAGCTGCCCGGCTTGGAGTCACGGCCGGCGCATTCAGGTCGGCACCGCCTTCCCAGGCCGCTGCTTGAAGGCTGGTGGCTTTCCGGCCAGCGTCTCCTCCGGGCAGGCGAGCCGTTTATGATCGCGGCAATGGATCGCGTACCGAGCTATGCCGAACTGCCCATCAGCCCCGACGCCCCGGCAGGTTCTGCCTGGGGAGTGTTTGGTCGTGACGACCAGGTGGGCACACTGAACCTGCTTACGCCCGAGGTACGCGCTGCAGCGGCCAAGCTGGCTGTGCGCGGCGCCACCTTTAACCTGGACATGCCGCTGCATCTGCCGGCCCGGCCCTTCTTCGGCAACCGTTCACGGCCCAAGCACACCATCCTGCGCTGGGGTAATGGCACCGTTCAGGACGACTACCTTGATGGCTTTTATCCGCAGTACTCCAGCCAATGGGACGCACTGCGGCACATCCGCAATCCCGAACATGGCTTCTACAACTGGACGACGGACGAGCAAGCCGCGGCCGAAGAGGGCCGGCTGGGCGTGGAGAACTTCGCCCAGCACGGCATCGTTGGGCGGGGTGTGCTGCTCGACGCGGTGCGCTACCTGGCCACTCAGGGCGAGACGCTCGCGCCCGATGCGTACCGCCCGCTGACAGGCGACCTGCTCGATGCCGTGGCCGCGGGCCAGGGCGTGGCTTTTCACAGTGGCGACATCGTGCTGCTGCGCACGGGCGTGGGCGCCATGCAGCACCGCGAAGCGGCCGAGGGCCTCAGCACCGAGCTCCGGAAATACGAGGGTCCGGGGCTGGACCAGGGCGACGAGTCCCTGGCCTGGATGTGGGATCACCACTTCGCCGCCATCGTGTCGGACAACCTTTCGGTGGAGGCCTTTCCCTTCCGCCAGGGCGCCAAGAACCTGCACCACTGGGCCATCGCCATGCTGGGCATGGTGTTTGGCGAGCTGTTCGACCTGGAGGCCCTGGCCGATGACTGCGCCGCGCACCACACCTACGAGTGCCTGTTTGTTGCCAAGCCGCTCATGCTGCGTGGCGGCGTGGGCTCCTCGGCCAACGCGCTGGCGCTGAAGTAGAGCGCCGGCAGCGGATCCGCCGGTCGGCCATGAAAAGCCGGCCGCGGATCCGCGCATCTGCTCGCTACAAGTTTGGCCGCTTAGGCCGGGAGATCGTTTAGGGCCTCGTTGGCCACGCGAAAGCCATCCACGCCGGCGGGCGCACCGCAATACACGAACACTTGCAGCAGCACCTCCTGGATCTCCTCGCGCGTGCAGCCGTTGGCGATGGCACCACGTACGTGCGCGCGCAGCTCCTGTGGCCGGTTGAGCGCGGAGATCATGGCGATGTTGATCAGGCTGCGCGTCTTGCGCGCCAGCCCCGGCCGCGTCCAGATGGTGCCCCAGGCAACCTCGGTCACCAGCTCCTGCAGCGGCCGGGTGAAGTCGTTGGCCTGCGCCAGTGCGCGGTCCACGTAGTCGGCTCCCAGGACCTCGCGCCGCACGGCCAGGCCTTTCTCGTAGGCTTCACTCGCCATGGTTCTTTACTCCTCATCCCATTCTGTGCTGGGCTGGAATTGTAGAGCGCCCGCTGTCGAAGGCCGAGAATAGAGGCGTGAGAGAGCGGCTGATGCGCCCACCTGCCCGAGCCCTCGCGCGTGCTGGCTCAATGACACTGCTGCTCTTGGCCCTCGCGGCCTGCGGTGCGCCAGCGCTGCCGGGAGTTGCTGCCAGCCACACGCCCGCGCCGCTGAAGGTCTACTCCATTGCCGACAAATCGGTCACGGGCGAACTGCGGCCCACCGCCGTGCCGACGATCACAGCTGTGCCTACACCCAGCGTCACACAAGCGCCCAGCGCCACGGTGCCGCTGGCCACGGCCACCGTTTACGTCCCGCCCCCCGTTCCCACTACTGAGTCCTCCGCGCAAGCGCAGCGCCGGGCCAACCAAGTGCAGACGGCGGTTGTATCCACACAAACAGCCGAGCGCCAGGTCCATCTTCCGGGCAGTGCGTGAGCTTGAGGTTGTGCATATGATCGCCCCTACCCTGGGCACCGATCTCCTGCTGGCGGGCCCCAACATTGTGCTGCATCCCCAGGCGCTGGACGAGTCTACCGGCAGCGAGCTGTTCCGGGGCCTGCTACGTGGCATCGGCTGGCAACAGGACGCGCTGCGCATGTACGGGCGAACGGTCAACCTGCCCCGCCTCACGGCCTGGTATGGTGACCCCGGCGCCAGGTATACCTATTCCGGTATCGAGAACGTGCCGCTGCCGTGGACGCCGGAGCTGCTGCGGCTCAAAGCCGTGGTGGAGGAGCTGGCGGGCGAACCCTTCAACAGCGTGCTGCTGAACCGCTATCGCGACGGAGCTGACAGCATGGGCTGGCATTCAGACGATGAACGAGGGGTAGGCCCCACCATCGCCTCGGTCAGTCTGGGCGCCAGCCGCGTCTTTGAGCTGCGCCGCAAAGCGCCGCCGCGCGACTCGGTGAGGCTGCGGCTGGCCCATGGCGGCGTACTGCTGATGCTGGGCGACACCCAGCGCCTGTGGCAGCACCGCGTACCCAAGGATCCTGCCTCCGGCGAGCGTATCAACCTCACCTTCCGGCACACCACAAGCCGCGGCTAATCAGCCAGCCAGCGCAGCGCGGCGTCCAGCTCTGGATACTGAAAGGCGTACCCGCTCTCCAGCAGCTTGGTTGGCGCCACCTGCTGGCTGGCCAGCAGCAGCTCATCGGCCATGCCACCCAGCGCCAATCGCAGCAGCGGAGCCGGAGCCGGCACGAGTACGGGCCGGTGCAGCACCCGCGCCAGCCGGCGCGAGAACTCCGCGTTCGTCGCCGGCCGCGGGCTCACCACATTCACCGGCCCGCTCACCGTCGCCGTGCGCACCAGGTGCAGCAGCGCGCCGACCACATCAGCCAGCGTCACCCAGCTCCACCACTGGCGCCCGTTGCCCAGGCGCCCGCCCAGCCCCACGCGAAAGAGGGGCAGCAGCCGCGCCATGGCCCCGCCGGATTGGCTGAGCACAAGGCCCAGGCGCGCGTGCACCACGCGCACACCAGCCTCGGTCGCTCCACTCGCGGCGGCCTCCCAGTCGCGGCAGAGGGTCGCCAAAAAGCCGGCTCCAGGCCCACTGGTCTCCGTCAGCAGTTCGTCGCCCCGGTCGCCATACCAGCCGATGGCCGAGGCGGTGATGAACGTGCCGGGCGGATCGGCCAGCGGAGCCATCGCCCCTGCCAGCAGGGCCGTACTGGCCACACGGCTCTCATGCATGGTTCGCTTGCGCGCGGCAGTCCAGCGTCCCGTGGAAATGGATACGCCGCCGAGATGAATCACCGCCAGGCAGCCGGCGAGGGCGCTCGCGTCGAGTTGGCCGCTGGCCGGATCCCAGGCGATTTCGTCTTGTTGTACAGCGGGGCGCCGCACCAGCCGGCTCACCTGCCAGCCATCGGCTCGCAGCGCCGGCACCAGCGCGTTGCCAATCAGTCCGCCCGCGCCCGCCACCGCGATACGTAGCTCGCTCACCGTCCCAGCCTAGCGCGTGGCCGTTCGCGGCCCCAGGTGGCTCTGTTTGGGCCCCCCGATGATGGTTGCTCCGAGCCCCGTTGCCTACCCTTGCCCCTGCTCTTTCCCTCTCCCTTGGTCTCGCTATCCCCTACACTTGCCCTGAGCTATGGAGCCTTTCCACCGCCGCGAGCGGCGGCTGTTGGCGGAGCTGCTGTTGGAGCTGGGGCCAGAGGCACCCACCCTCTGCGAGGGGTGGCTTACGCGCGACCTGGCCGCGCATCTGGTGCTGCGGGAGAGCACCATCGTGGCCAGCACCGGCATCTGGCTGCGCCCGCTGGCGGGCCGCACGGCTGCAGTGCAGGCCCGGCTGGGCCAGCAGCCCTGGGAGCAGCTTGTTCGGGCAGTTCGTGATGGGCCGCCTCGGCGCTCGCCGATGCACATTCCCTTCGTGGACCGGGGCGCTAACACGCTGGAATTCTTCATCCATCACGAAGACGTGCGCCGAGCCCAGGCGGCCTGGGAGCCGCGGCAGCTCGATGCTGAGGCTGAGCAGACTGTGTGGAAGAACCGGAAGGCGACCCGCTTCACCCTTGGCCGCCAGGCGCAAACGGGCATTCTGCTGCGCTGGCCTGACCACGAGGATTATGTTGTGAAAGCGGGCGAGCCGCGCGTCGTTCTCACAGGCCTACCGAGCGAGCTCATGCTGTACGCCTCCGGTCGCCGCCGTGCGGCCGTTGTCCAGGCCGAGGGGCCGCCCGAAGCGCTGGCGCACCTCAGCCAGGGCTGACGCCGCCCACCGGCTCGGGCAAGCGCGACCCCGCGGCTGGCTGGCGGAGGTGCACCCCAACCCGCGTCGAATGGCACCATCATCGAGCAGGCCGCTGGGAAACTCCATCAGCGCACGAGTCTTGTCGCCACCACTCGAAGGGCGCCAGCACCGTTGTCAATCACCGAGAGCGCGCATTCCGAAGCGGCGGTTCCCCTCACATTTCCCGGCGTGCACGCCCTCACTTGCAGATGCGCCAGGCAGGGGGCGCGTGCAGGAAACGCTGCCGGAACCGCGCAGCTGCACTGAGGGGAACGCGTCTTGCTTAGGCTGCACCAATTGCGGACATTACATAGGTGACTCAGAGGTTCTTGCCATCGACCCCCGCTTCTGCCTCAGCTCCCCCGGCGGGGCCACTGCTGGCGCTGCTGAACGAGCGCGAGGCCGCGCGCGAGCAGCGCCGTACAGCCCGGCCCGTGCCGCGCGACGTGCACGATCGCCCCACCCGGCCCGACTCGCTGCGCAACCACTTCCTCATTGAGCTCGAGGTCACCGGCAGCCCCACTGCCGCGGCGCGTTCGGCTGGCTGCACCCTGGATGACGTACGCGCCTGGCGTGGAGCTGACCCCAAGTTTGCGCGCGACTTCACCCTGGCCATCGTGGCGCACTTGCGGGCGCTCAGACTGATGGTCGCCAAGCTGGCCGTCTGCCACCCGCTGGAGCCCGCGCGACACGAAGCCGTGCTGCTGCTCGGCCAAGAGCATCGTTATGTCGACTCGGATGGCCTGCTCAACGTCCGCTCCTGGTGCGATGCGCTGCATGCCTTCACCCACGGCCTTGGTCTGGAGCTTGGCAGCTGGGACCCGGATCTGCCTTATACCAGCGACTCCGCGCTCGAAGCTACCGGCTGAATCAGAAGAGCGCCACTGGCACCGGCAGCTCTTGCACGCGGCGGCGCAGCTCCGGCCCCTCGTTCGCCACACTGTTGACCAGCGATGCGACGGGGTGCATGCTCATAGCGGCCTCCGGCAGCGCACTGAGCAGCGGCATCAGGACTGCGGGATCGGTGGCCGTCGCATCCAGCCAAACGCGCTCGTCCTCAGGCCGCAGGATGATGGGCTGGCGGTCGTGCAGCTCCGCCACCAGCGGGTTCGGCGCGCCCGTGAGGATGGCGCAGGAGACCAGCCAGCCATCGCCATCCCTGGCCGCTACCCAGATGCCGGCGAAGGCGAACTGCTTCTCGCTGTTCAAGCCGATGGCGTAGGGCTGGCCCGTTTTGCCGCCGATGTGCCGCCACTCGTAGAAAAAGCTCGCCGGAATCGCGCAGCGGTTGAAGCTCAGCAGCTTGCGATAGGCCGGCCGGTCGAGGATGCCCTCGGTCCGGATGTTGAAGGATCGTGGCTTCGACCGGTCCTTCAATGCCCAGCTTGGCGTCAGCCCCCAGCGCATGCTCCGCATGCCGCGGCGTCCGCCCAACCGCTTCGATGGCGCAATCGCCAGCACCGGCTGCGTGGGCGCGATGTTGTACCGCGGGATCAGGAGCTCCTCTCGCTGGACATCGGGCAGCAGCGTGGCCGCAAACCGGCTTTCGCTGAACTCCGCCTCGTCCAGCCCGTAGCGGCCGCACATGGCCCAAGTGTAGGCCGTCTAAAAGAGGCGGATGAAGCGCGCACTCTGCACAATGCAGAAGATCGCCAGCAGCACCATGCTGGCCCTGAACAGCACGCTGCGCGTGGCCACCACGCGCACAGCGGCGTGAGGGCGCAACAGCTCGCTGGCCAGCAGCGCAGCGATGAGCAGCACCGCGATGGCCAGCTGGAACCACACGTTTAACCCAAGGGATACAAGCCCTCCCCACGCCGCGGCCAGCGCATGCCCCAGCCCTCCCAACAGGGGCGCCCCAGCGCGGTTCGAGGAGTGCATCACTCGCGCCCTCCCTTCGCCTCGGAGGCGCTGGCTCCCTGAAGCCGCTGGCGCTGAGGGAAGAGCCAGCGTAGCGGCCACACGGGTTGCCGGCGCCCGGGCAAGGGGCGCAGCCGATCCGATCCGGCCGTGTCGCGGTGGGCGACTGGCTGCCGCGGTGAGCGATGGGCGAGTTGCGCCAGGCGCAGCAGTGCCCCCGCCGCGGCCAGCACCAGCAGCGCCACCAGCGCCACGTGCACCGACCAGCGACCCAGGTACAGCAAGGTCGCTCCGGCCATCGCATCGAGCGACCAGCTCAGCGCAACCGCCAGCGCCAGCGCGGCGTACCCATCCCGCAGATCCAGCAGCACGAGAAAGGCCATACCGGGGCAGGCCGAAAGGAACCACAATGTCACCACCAGCCGCGCCGGCTGCCCAGGCGCCAGAGACTGGCAGGCCGCCATGGCCGCGGCCGACACCAGGATGCCGCAAGGCCAGGCATAGGGGCGGAGGCGTTTCAGCGCTGCCAGGCTGCGCGCAACCATCATCGCGGCATGCCCGAGCGTAGATCCACCCGGTTGCCCGGCGCACCCGCGGCGATAGCGGCGTTGTGGGCGGCCGCCCAGGCCTGCACGTTGCCGCCGAACACGTGCTGCACCGCCCACGCGTCCGTGATCGCGCTGGTGGGCTGCTGCAACGCTCGCGGTTGCACGGTTGCTGGGCCGCCGCGGGGCGAACAGCCGGGGGCGCCCGGCAGCGCAAACAGCGTCACGTCGGGCGTACTGAACACGGTGCACACCAAGGGCGACTCCCGCAGTGCCTGCACTACCCGCTGCATGGTCCCCGGTGGTGAACCCGACGTCAGCTCCAGGCCCGCCGCTTCACTGCGCGTGGCCACGAAGTACACGTTGGGGGAGCCGTGCCGCTCGGCCCCCACCATGGCTGCCGCCACAGGCGCGGCGGTTCCGGAGGCAAAGGTCGCGTCCGGCAGATCGTCATACGTGTTGAGCTCATAGCCTTCGAAGCGCAATGGTGATGGCGGGGTGCCCAGGATCACCGCTCCAGTTGGCACCAAGTGGTGCATCCGCCGGATGCCGCTGATCTCACCCTGGCTGAAGGCATCCATGCGCTCGTTGCCGTAGCGCGCCAGCAAAAACCCATCGAAGAGCAGTACGCTGGTTAGGCTCACGATCGCCAACGTGAGTGGCTTTACCTGGCCGCCGGGCCCAGACCCAAGAAACAGCGCGGCTCCGAAGAACACCATGTCCGGTAGGGCGAACAAGTACACCCGCAGCAGCATTTCGCCGCCATACGGCTGCAGCGCGATGAGCGGGAAGGGTGCCAGCGCCAGCAGCAGCGGTGCCACATCGAGCCGGCGCTGCACCAGGCGCCGCAAGCCCCCCAGCGCGGCCAGCACCCAGATTGCCAGGGTCATGACCACCCGCGCCCGCACGACGAAGATGTGGTCG
>JBOGTU010000217.1:0-7474 GCA_050695655.1 Chloroflexota bacterium
TCACCTTGTCTTTGAAATTGCTTTCGGCCGGCTCGCTGGGCATGTCGACACAGGCGCCCTGGGTAGTGAACTTCCAGCCGTGGTATACGCAGCGCAGGCCGTTCTCTTCGTTGCGGCCGAAGAACAGTGGCGCCCGCCGGTGCGGGCAGAAGCTGGACACGATGCCGACACCGCCGGAGCTGTCGCGAAAGGCCACCAAATCCTCGCTCATGATGCGCAGGCGAATGGGCGCGCAATCCGGCTCCGGCAGCTCCGACGGCAGCAGCGCGGGCAGCCAGAAGCGCCGGAACAGCTCACCCATGGGTGTGCCAGGGCCGGTGTGGGTGATCAGCTCGTTGTCTTCTCTGGTCAGCATGGCAACAACAGTACCGCTAACGGTTTACCGGGGCATCACACCTCTTCGCCAGCGCCAGCCGGCTGTTCCGCCATCTGCGCGCGTTGCAGCTGGCCGCTGTAGTCGACATAACACGTCTTCCATTCGGTGAACACGTCCAGCGCGGTATCGCCACCCTCGCGGTGGCCGTTGCCGGTGCCGCGGGTTCCGCCAAAGGGCAGGTGCACCTCGGCGCCGATGGTGCCGGCGTTCACATACACGACGCCGGTGCTGATGTCGCGCATGGCGCGAAAGGCCTTGTCGACGTCCCGCGTGTAGATGGACGTGGAGAGGCCGTAGGCGGTGTGGTTGTTGATGGCGACCGCCTGGTCGATGCCGGCAGCGGAAATGACGGAGATGACCGGCCCGAAGATCTCTTCCTGGGCGATGCGCGCACCCGGCTGCACGCCGGTGAAGATGGTGGGCTGGTAGAACCAGCCGCGGTCGCCCCAGGAGCCTCCTCCAGTTGCCAGGCGGGCACCCTCGGCTTGCCCTACGCCAACATAGGCGTGCACGGCTTCCCTGCGCGCCTGGTTGATGAGCGGGCCCACGTCAGTCGCGGCCTCGAGCCCGCTGCCAAGTCGCAGCTGCCGCGTGCGGGGCACGAGCCGCTCCAGCAGTGGCTCCTCCGCGCTTTGCTCGACGATCACGCGGCTGGCAGCCGTGCAGCGCTGGCCGGTAGTGCCGAAGGCGCTCCAGAGAATGCCGTCCAGCGCAAGGTCCAGGTCCGCATCGGCCAGCACGATGATGGCGTTCTTGCCACCCAGCTCCAGGGATACGCGCTTAAGGTCGCGCGCGCCGTCCATGCCAATCTGCCGGCCGGCTTCCGTTGAGCCGGTGAAAGACACCAGCGACACGCCAGGGTGGGTGGCCAGCGCATGACCGGCAACCGCGCCGGAACCGTGCACCAGGTTCAGCACGCCGGGCGGAATGCCCGCTTCCTCCAGTATCCCCACCAGGGCGCAAGCGGAAAGCGGTGTATCGCTGGCCGGCTTGAACACGACGGTGTTGCCGGCAACCAGGGCGGGCATGAGCTTCCAGCTGGGGATGGCCATGGGGAAGTTCCAGGGGGTGATGGCCGCCACCACGCCAATGGGATCGCGCGTGACGAAGCAGGCTTTGTTGGGCAGCTCCGATGGCCGCACCTGGCCCATCAGGCGGCGGCCCTCGCCGGCCACGTAGAAGGTCATGTCGATGGCTTCCTGCACGTCGCCGCGGGCTTCGGCCAGCACTTTGCCCATCTCCTCGGTCATGCGCCGGGCCAGCTGCTCTTTACGTTCTTTGAGGAGGCGGCCGGCCTCAAAGAGCATTTCGCCGCGCTTCGGCGCGGGGAACTTCCGCCAATTGTCGAAGGCGGCGCCGGCGGCCTGAACGGCGCGGTCCACATCTACGCCATCGGAGCTGGGCAGCTCGGCCAGTACCTCTTCCGTGGCCGGGTTCAAGCAGGGAAAGGTCGCGCCGGTGTGGGAATCGACCCACTTGCCGCCGATGTAGTTCTTGTTCATGGCTTGTTGCTCCAAGGATTATCCGAACGGTTCTTTCAACAGGGTGGCCAGGAAGAAGCGCAGGTTGGCTGGCCGCTCGGCCAACCGCCGCATGAAGTAGGCGTACCAGTCCACGCCAAAGGGCACGTAGGCACGCACGCGAAAACCCTCCTCCACCAGCCGGCGCTGCAGCTCCGGCCGCACCCCGTACAGCATCTGAAATTCGAACTGCTGGGGGTCGACCGGCCAGCGCTTGACGCGGTTGATGATGCGCTCGTCATGGGTGGCCAGGGCGGGATAGCAGCCCTTGGCCAGCAGCTTCCAGGCCAGGGCGACGTAATTTTCGTCGGTCTCGGTCTTATTCGCGTAGGCTACGCTGGCCGGCTCGGCGTACGCGCCCTTGCAGAGACGCACCCGGCAGCCCAGCTCCAGCGCCATGTCCACGTCCCGCTCGGTCCGATGCAGGTAGGCCTGCAGCACGATGCCACAGTTGTGGTGCCCGGCGGCCCAGGCAGCCTGGAAGATCCTCAGTGTGCTGTCGGTGTGCTGTGAGTCCTCCATGTCCAGCCGCGCGAACTGGCCCACCTCGGCGGCTTTGGTCAGCACCCGCGGGAGGTTCTGCTCGGCCAGGCTGGGCGAGATGTCCAGGCCGAGCTGCGTGAGCTTGAGCGAGAGATTGCAGGCCGGCCCCAGGGGCGCGAGCACGTCGAGCAAGGCCAGCTCGGCCATCGTGGCAGCTTCAGCCTGGCCAGCATCGCGCACGGTTTCGCCAAGGTGATCGAGCGTCGCGGTGATGCCCGTGCGCGCCAGCGCGGCCACGGCATCGAGTGCTTGCTCAACCGTCTCCCCGGCGACAAACCTGCCGGCGACCTGCCGCCCCAGTGGATGATGCGTGAGCCAGTGCGCCAGCGCCTGATTTTCCGACGCATGCAGCAGCGCCCCCCGCAGCAGATTTTCCGCCCCCGGCACATGCAGCCCGGCCATCGTTCAGGTGAATGGTAGTATGGGCGCCCCGAATCATTGCCGCCAGCCAAATCTCACCCTCGCCGCCAGCCGGCCGCACGCCATCGTCAGCCGCCAGCTGTGCCCACCTCGCCCGTCCGCTCACGGGCGGATGGGAGAGCAACTGCCCTGCCTGTCAAGACACCGTACTCGGTGGACCTGGCGCCCTTTTGGTAGATGGCGCCAGCGATGGCCAGACGCTTGTGCATGCAGATGACGATGGCGAGTTTGGCGGGCTTCTGCAAACCTGGCATGTGTGCACTAGTGCACTAAAATGGTGACATGCCAAGGAGGCCGATGGATGCCTATCGGGCGAGTAGCTACACCTTCTACTTCCTCTATGAGGGCTCGCAACTGGTATATCTCCACATTGGGGCCGAGCACGGCACCACTGCGCAGGATGCTATCGACACCTTCTTCGACGGCTGGACCCAGCACAACACGCGAAACGCCCGCTTTGAAACCTTCACCACCAGCCACGGCCTCTACTGGACCTGGCTGCACGGTGATGAGGCCAGCACCAATGTGCTGGTCATCTCATGCTTCACTCTGTAGGAGACGCAGCAATGGCCGAACACATTCCAATTGAGCATGTGGGTACCGCCTATGTTGATGACCCGCGGGAAGTACGCCGCATTGACCGGCTGCAAAAGGCGGCGGAGCGCGATATCGCGCGGCTGAAAGGGGCTGAACCCAAGAAGCAAGGCCGCAAGAAGCGGACACCAGCGGGAGGGCACAACGTGTTCTTCTGGGTCAACTCAGATGATCAGGACCGCTTGCAGGCGTTGGCCGCGGCCGAGGGCGTCAGCCCTAATGTGGCAGCCAAGCGCATTGTGCTGCGCGAACTGCAGGTGGTGAACCCATGACCACAATCCGCTTGCTCTCATGATGAAGGGAACACCAGCATAGTGGAGTGGGTCGTCACTCTGGAAGGCCGCTCAGCCGGCCAGTAGACCGGGGCGGACCTCACGGCCCGCTACGCCTCAGGCGGTGCGGGGAAGACGCTCTCCACCGGAAGGGCGAAGCCCTCCGCGAGGGGCTCCAGGGTGAGCTCGGCGGCGCCGCGCAGGACCTCGAAGCGTGCGTCGCCCGACCGGTACACGCGAACTTCACGCCGGAAGGGATCGACCAGCCACACGAGCCGCGCGCCCGAAGAGAAGTAGACGGGGACCTTGGAGCGGGCGAAGGCGGCGCCGGTTTGATCGCGCGACAGCACCTCGACGGCCAGGTCCGGCGCGCCGGCCGGGAATGAGCCCGTGATGGGCCGTGCGTGCTCGGCGGTGATGAACGACACGTCCGGCGAGCGCAGGTCGAGCAGATCTGGGCCGACGCGAAAGCCGGCGGAAGCATCGAACACCTGGCCGCCATGCGTCCGCGCGAACCAGACCAGCGCCGCGCTGATCTGCACGCCGACAGCGGATTGCAGGTCGAATGAAGGCGCCAGTTCCACCACCTCCCCGTCGATCAGCTCGAATGGAATATCCGGGTCCAGCGTGCCGTCGCGAAGCATCGTCTCGATGTCCGCCGGCGTGAGGCGCGTCCTCAGCTCGCGGAATGTCGCCGCCATCGTCCACAGTGTAGCGCTCGGCTTCGACCTCCTCAGCTTCACTGGTTGGTCCCCGGTCTTGCGTTATCGTCGGTTGTGTGAAAAGCAAGGTGTCCGCAAAGGGTCAGACGGTAGTCCCACGCCAAGTGCGGCAGGCGCTCGGCATTCTTCCCGATCAGTTCCTCGACTGGCAGCTGCGACATGGTGGGGTGATGGTGTATCCGGTGTCGGACGACCCGATCAAGGCCTCGCGCGGCATGCTGAAGCGACTTGGCATGGAGTTTTCGACGGCAGAGCTCCTCGACGGACGCCGAGAGGAGATCAAGCTCGAAGACGAGCTCGACAGTCGCTGATGCCTGGCCGCGTGTTCGACACGTCCTGCATCGTCGCGCAGATCGAGGATGAGCCCGGAGCCGACGATGTCGATGCTCTCCTCAAGGCGGGACAGGAGGCTGGCGATGCCGGCGCGCTGTCGATTGTGATTCCGTTCATCGCTTTGATGGAGGTCGAGTACGGGCTGCTCCGGAAGTACCCCAGCGTGCAGGTGGAGCGAGTGCTGCTGGCTGTTCAGGCGTGGCCGGTGACCACCCTCGAATCGAGCCCCAACTGGCGGCGAGCGGCGGCCGCTGTCAAGGCGCGCTATCGCCTGTCCCTGGCCGATGCGTGGGTCGCCGCGCTGGCCCTCATGCGAGACGCCGAACTCGTGCACAAAAGTTCCTGAATTCGACCAGATCGCGGAATTGAAGGTCATGCGCCTGCCGTACAAGCCGCGTTCTGCCTAACCCACCTGCAGCAGCATGGAAGTGGGCCTCGTCCTCTAACGGCCTTCAGAGGAGGCGTCTACGAGCCCTCTCTTTCTCTCGAACGCTCACCCTCAATCAGCGCTTGGTGCGCTGTTCCAGGCGTGATACCCCTGCATCCACTAAGCGCTTGATGAGTGCTTGGTATGGTAGGCGGCCCTTCGTGGCCACACGCTTCGTGCGCTCCAGCAATTCCGCGGGCATCCGGATGGAGATGGTTACGCTCGCCGGCTCGGGGCGCAGGAGCTCATTCAGTTCCTCATCGAGTTCTTGATCGCTCACATTGTCATAGGGGTCATAGTGGTGTGCCTCGGGGCCAAACCGTGCCCCCTCATTCTCAGTCACGAGTCGTACCTCCTGGCCAGCCTTTGTCCAGCCTGGCGAGCGTGTACCGGATACCGTCCGTCGTCACGATGGATATAGGCGATGAACACAAGGCGTC
This sequence comes from Chloroflexota bacterium, assembly GCA_050695655.1. GTDB lineage: Bacteria > Chloroflexota > JAJPGV01 > JAJPGV01 > JAJPGV01 > DATKQD01. The sequence continues at coordinate 5,648 of JBOGTU010000217.1, forward strand.
CGGCAGCTGTCCGGCCAATCACAGAACCATACGTGCCGTCCACCCGCTGAACATCTGCCTCAATGCGGTTCGAATCGCTCATTGCCTCCTCAATCTCGGCCACACTGATGGTCCGTTCTGGATGCTCCTCGGTCAGGTGACGGCGGTTGTAGTCATCCCAGACCACCAGACCGTCATCCATACATTCAGTATATACAGTCGGGCCACGGTGCCCGCGGGTGCCGTGGGGGCGCCCTGTCGGGCTGGTGCGCGCAGATTCGCCGCTTCGGCGAGAAGCCCAGCGCGGTTACGCCCGCCCGTGGCGAGCGAGGGTGCCAAGTTCTCGCACCTTCTACGGATCAGGTCAGCGCAGGGTCGATGAGCACGAGGTGTTTGAAATAGTCCCGATGAAAGCCACGGTCGCGCGTCAGCAGGCGTTCAGCCGAGTTGGCTGCATGCGCCCCAATCAAAAAGTCCGCGATGACGCGGGTGCGCGCGCCTCCCGCACGACGGTACGTGCTCCAAGCCTCACCGGCGGCAAGGGCATCATCCCGCGCGAGGGGGCCGTATTCCACCCCCAACGCGTCCAGGGCAGCCAGTGCCTCATGCGCGTCTGGGAAGGCAGCCGCCACTTCGGCCCAAACAACCGCGCAGGCCACAAGCGCGCCCTCGTTCCTGGCGCTGCGTAACGCCTCTGCTGAGCGGCGGCCAAACATTTCATCGGCCAGAAACACGTCCAGCAGCACGCTGGTATCCACAGCCGTGATCACGGGTGGTCGTCGCCACGAAGCTCGAGTAACAGCTCGTCCGTCGTTGCCGCGCCTTTGAGGATGCCGTACAAGTGGTCAATGGGATCCTGAAAAGACGCCTTTCTTCCGACTAATAGCCCGCCCTGCTCCTCGAAGTCGAGAACTTCGCCGGAGCGAATGCCCAGCCGATCACGGACCCGCTTGGGGATCGTCACCTGGCCCTTTTCAGAAACGATGGCTTTCATACCACCAGTATACAAATTCCTACCACTGGTGTAGGCACAAGCGGGAAAGGCAGGTCGGTGCCCCATTCGGGCGATTCCGGCGCGATTCGTTGCGCGTGCGCTCTGGTGAGGCGGTACCATACGCTGGTCCTCGTGACAAAAGAAACAAGGAGCGTTTGTGTGAAACGTACGATGTTGGCGCTGGCCGCCGCCGGCCTGCTGGCGATGCCCTCCGTAGCCCTCGCCCAGCAGGCACAGCCCACGCCAGCTCAGACGACGCCGGCAGCCTGCCAGTTCATCCTGGGCTTCAAGACGCTGCAGGCGCTGGATGCGGGCGGCATTGGCACCTGCCTGGACAACCAGACCTTCGCCGGCAATGGTGATGCGCTGGAGCACACGACCAAGGGCCTCATGGTCTGGCGCAAATCCGACAACTGGACCGCCTTCACCAACGGCTACATGACCTGGATCAATGGCCCCAATGGCCTCGTCAGCCGGTTGAACACAGTCCGCTTCCCCTGGGAGAAGGACCCGATAACCGCGCCTACGCCTTCCCCAACCCCAGCAGCGACGCCGTCGCCTAGCACACCTGCTGCGGCCACGTCCAGCTCTTCGAGCGGGACCCCCTCGTTCACCGAGTTCGGCAATCTGATCGTCGATATGAAGGCGATGGTGCCCACGTTCCCGCTCAAAGATGGCTCGTTTGCGCTACCTGGCGGCATCAATGCCACGTGCGCCGGGCCAGCCAATGCTGTGGCTTGCAGCGAGTCCGATGGCAGTCAGGTGCAGGAGATCATCGCGACCGACGGCTCGGCCACCCTGACCGGTTCTGGCGCCCACCTCTTCACGATGCGGAACGATCCACAGGGCAATAC
>JBOGTU010000218.1:0-19956 GCA_050695655.1 Chloroflexota bacterium
GAATCACGATATGCTGCGCGCAGATCGCACAAGCCGCCTAATTGTTTGAAAACCTCTGCCACTTCACCCCGAGTGCTCGTCGCGCTGGTGATGTGTCTGCTGATGCTGGCCAGTTGCGGGCTGCCGACAGCTCTCATGCCCGGGGCGGGCTCGGCACAGGCGGAGGCGCCGGCGCCTGGCGCCAGCGAGGGCATCCACAACATTCGGCACGTGATCGTCGTGGTCCAGGAAAACCATTCGTTTGATAACTACTTCGGCACCTTTCCCGGCGCTGATGGCCTGCCAATGCGCAACGGCGCGGCCACCACATGCCTTCCGGACCCACAGTTGCACCACTGCCTGCGCCCGTACTATGATCCCGCGAGCCCCACGTTCGATCCGCCCCACAAGGCGCAGGATGCCGTCACAGACCTGGCCGGTGGCGGCATGAATGGCTTTCTCGTAGCCGCTTCGGCCCGCGCCCGGGTGCCCTGTACGCCAGCCAAACACTGCGCCACGAGCGTGGCACCAATTGTTGGCTATCACAACGCGCGCGACATCCCCATTTACTGGTCGTATGCTCGCAACTTCGTGCTGCAGGATCACCTCTTCGCCCCAGCGGCCTCGTACAGCCTGCCGAACCACCTGTACCTGATATCGGGCTGGGCGGCCAGCTGCCCCACGCCGGAGCCCCAGGATTGCCAAGCTGACCCTGCCGCGCCAGCGCTGCCGCGGGGCGTGGCGCAGAGCGGCGGCGCCGAGCTGCCTTACCAGTGGACGGACATCACCTATTTGCTGCACCGAGCTAAGGTGAGCTGGGCGTATTACGACGGCAACCAGCCCGCGCACGGCACGGTGTCGCCACGGCTGCGCGGCTTCGATGCCCTGGTGAACCCGCTGCAGAGCTTTCAAACCGTGCGCCAGGATGGCCAGCTGGCCAACATTCAGCCGGTGAGCAACTTCTACCTGGCGGCGGCCGCGGGGTCGCTGCCAGCGGTGTCCTGGGTGGTGCCCGCCGCGGCGGTGAGCGAGCACCCTCCCACCTCCATCGAGGCCGGGGAGCGCTACGTCGCCGGGCTGGTCAACGCCGTGATGCAGGGGCCGGATTGGTCCAGTACGGCCATCTTCCTCACCTGGGATGAGTGGGGCGGCTTTTACGATCACGTGGCGCCCCCCAAGGTGAATGGCCGGCAGTTGGGCTTCCGAGTGCCGGGCATCGTCATCAGCCCCTATGCGCGGCAGGGCTATGTGGACCACCAGGTGCTGTCGTTCGACAGTTACCTGCGCTTCATTGAAGATGACTTTCTGGGCGGGCAGCGCCTGAACCCGCGAACCGATGGCCGGCCGGATGGGCGCAGTGTCGTGGGTGATGCTTCATCCGAGCTGGGCAACCTGGCCGCGGACTTCAACTTCGATGCTCCGCCGCGACCGCCGCTGATCGAGTCTCTTGAGCCGGCACCCAGCCCGGAGCCCGCCCAGCGGAGTGTTCCCCTGCGTGGCATCGCGCCGCCTGCCCAAGAGCTCAGGCCAGCGCTGGCGCCTGGTGCCGCTGAGCCGGCACCCGCCGCGGCGCTGGTCCGGCCTAAGGCCGCTACGGCCCCCACCCAGCCGGGGATCCACGCCGATATCGCGCCCAGCACTTCGAGTACCACCTGAGGCCGCACGGCCTTTCGCCGGCTGCCTGCGCAACCAGATGCTGGCACGAGTTATGCGCCTTGGCGCTGGCATGGCAGCGATTGGGCAGATCTTCCTACCAGGCGAAAAAGTGCCCGCGTCAGGCGTGTACAAGTGCACCGCGGGCTGCGAGCACGAATTCGTGGCAGCGGCCGCTGGAGAATCGCTGCCCACGCTGCCGGCTGGCTGCCGCGGGGCAACGTGGACGCTTGCCGGGCGGCACCCTACCGAAGAGGCAGTGAGCCTGGGCCAGGAGAACCTCCCTATCCTGATGCAGAATGACAGCGTGACGCCGGCCGAGAGTCGTGGCTCGCCCGCCCAGGAACAGCGCCAGATTCCGCCGGGCTGAGAAGAGCCGGCCACACCGACGCCTATCACTCGGTCGATTCAGTCGGCCGTGCCGCGCTCGACAATCCACTCCTGTGCCTGGCCGGTGATGCGGGCGATCAATTCGAAATCTGCGTCATAGTGCAGGATCGTGAGACCGCGGGCCTCGGCTACGGCGGCAACCAGTGCATCCACCAGCGAGATAGCGCGGAGCTGGCCACGAGCGGCTAGTGCCGCCTGCAGGTCCAATGCACGCCGCTGGTCGGCCTCACTGGTTGGAACGGAGGTAAACGCCAGCAGCCGTTCGGTGAGCTCCTTGTAATCGCCGTGACTCTGGGCAGAGAATCCCAGCTCGAAGACGACTGGCGCGCACAGGGCGACCGCCCCGGCGGCTGCCAGCGGGCCAAATGCCGCGGCCACCGGGGCTTTCGATAACCGAGCGAAGACGCTGGTATCCGCAAGGTACACCTCACGAGACAAGCGCGGTTCCTCGGTTACTCCTCCCCGCCCCAGGCATGCTCCGCAACTCGAAAATCAAAACGCTGCTGGTCGCCCAGCAGAGCGATGAGCTCCATGCGCTTTCGAGCATGGAGCACCTCGCGCAGCGCCATGTTGATGGTGTCTTTGAGGCTGGTGGTGCCCAAAAGGGCGGCAGCCTCTTTCACGATATCTTGATCCACATCAACGGATGTCTTGGACATGGATGCAGTATATCTGGGAGGCGCATCAACGGCGCAGGACGTAGACGAGTTCGCTGGGCAGCTCAAAGCGATCCAGCTGGGCGCCAGCCACGAGCGGCTGCGCGAGGAACCAGCGCTCGTAGGGGCGTGCCAGGCCACCCTGCCGGCCCCCGAGCGAGCGTGCCGGGAACGACACCACCAGGATAGGGGCACGGCAAGCAGCCAGTGCATCGGCCCCGGCGCCGAAACGGATCTGCTCCAGCGTTGGCAGCAGCTTGAGCAGGAAGGCCACATCGGCCGGCTGCGCCATGGCTTCGGGCTGGCGAGCCAGGTCCATCACTTCGGCCCGGCCGTCCACCTCGAACAGTGGCCAGCAGTGGTTCAGGAACTTCACCAGGTCGGCCAGTACGTCGAATGCAATATAGCAAGCTCCCGGTGCCAGATTCATCAGCTGCAACCCCAAAGGATGAAATCCGCAGCCGGCATCCAGGACGGTCCGGATGCTGGCGCGTTCGGGCAGCAGCAGGTCGTAGAAGCGGTCGAGCTCCGGCAACCGCTCGAAAGTGGAGGCGTGGTGGGCCATGATGGCGCGGCACGCGGCGCGCAGTCCCTCCGGACTATCCGCCGCGCGGAGCTGAGCCAGCCATGCGTCGTAGGTGGGTTTACCCCGCTGAAACGAGCAAGCAACTTGGTGCAGCTTGCTTCGGACGGCCTTCACCGCGGATTGCCCAGCCTGCTGACGCACCAGGTCAGCCGCGATGCTCTGCGCAAGCCCCGGCGCCAGGTGCCGGTACTTCGCGGTAGCCAGCGCAGCTGCGGCCAGCGCGGCGGCCTCCGCGTAAGCCGACGGCAAGGCGTCGTGGAGCTGGCCCGCGCTATCGGGCTGGCCCATGCTGTCGGATTGGGCTGGACTGTCGGGCTGGGCTGTGCCGTCCGGCGAAGCAACGGCCTCGGATTGTGCGATGGCGCTGCTCGGCAGGGCGGTGCGAAGCCAACCCATGAGCTGGCTCATGAAGGTGAGGTTGTGGATGCTGGCGAGGCGGGCGAACAGGCCATCGCCACTAACCAGCAGGTGGTGCAGGTAACCGAGGGAGTAGTGAGTGCAGGTGTAGCAGGCGCAGCCCTCGTACACGCCGCCGCGTGCTTTGCTGTGCTTGGCATCTCGCGCGTAGACGTAGTGGAACCAGTCCCGGCCGGCGAGCAGGTCCCGCTCCCGGGGCGTGTACTTCAGCGCGCACAGCCGGCCCTGGCGCGCATCCCGCGTGGGCAGGGCGCTGTCGAACAGCTCGTAACCGAGCGCGGCAGCGCGGGCGACGTTGTGCGGGTGGCCCACGCCCAGCGCATGCAGCGGAAACTGGCGCGGCACCAGCTCGCGCGTGAACGCCAGTGCATCTTCCAGCAAGTCGCCTCCGCTGGTCAGCGGCCAGCCGCCGTAGCCATAGCCATCGAAGCCCATCTCCAGCAGCTCCTGGGCGCAGCGGCGGCGCAGCTCGTGCGATGCGCCCCCCTGTATGACGGCGAAGAGCCGGGGCCGCGGTGAGCCATCCCGCCGCGGCCCCGCCAGCAGCCGATCGAACTCGCGGCGGCCACGGCGCGCCCAGTCGATGGTGCGGGCCACGGATTCGGCCTGGGCGGCCTCGGGTTCCTCGGGGTGGCGGCAGTCGTCCAGGCACACCACGACGTCGGTCCCATAGGCGAGCTGCAACTGCACCGTCTTTTCTGGTGACAGGTGGAAGGGGCGCGTGGCGCCCTCGGGCCGGAAGGTGAGTCCCTTGGCCGACACCGCACCCGCCAGCGGGTTTCCGTGCAGCAGCGAGTAGGCCTGAAAGCCGCCTGAGTCGGTGATGATGGGCTTGGTCCAGCCAGCCAGCTCGTGCAGGCCACCCAGCGCGCGGATGGTGGACGATCCTGGGCTGCGCATGAGGTGGAAGGTGCTCATCACCAGCCCCGGCACGCCGCAGAGGTCCAGATCCGCCGCGTCCAGACTGCGCACCACACCAAAGGTTGCGTCCGGCAGGAAGGCAGGATACTCGATGCGCCCCGCCGGCACAGCGAGACCTCGGCCGGCTTCCCGCGCGCCATCGCCAGTGCTGCCTGAAGTGCCGGCCGCACCTTGCCCTTCCCAGCCGGGAGAGGAGGCGCCGGAGTGAGCGCTCAGCGGATTCCCGCCAGAGGCGTGCTCATGCTTCAGCGGCCGATCCGACAGCGCTGCGCAGGCCCTCGATGACGAGGGTGAACTCCCCTTTCTGGGTATGGGCCCGAACAGTGGCCAGCGCCGCCGAGAGGAGGCCGCGTTCCACGTTCTCGAAGTGCTTAGTGAGGTCGTTGGCCAGGGCGCAGCGGCGATCGCCATACGCGGCTATGGCGTCCTCGAGGCTCGCGGCCAGCCGGTACGGGCTCTCGTAAAAGACCAGCGTGTGTGGTGAGGCGGCGTCTTCGGCGTAGAAGCGGCGGCGAGGGCCGCTGCGCCGCGGCGGAAAGCCGCGGAAGGTGAAGCTGTGCACCGGCAGGCCCGAGAGCACCACGGCCATCACGAAGGCTGCCGGCCCCGGCAGCATGCTGATCTGCACGCCGGCAGCGATCGCCTGGTGGACGATGGAGTAGCCGGGATCGGAGATGCCCGGCGTGCCGGCGTCCGTAACCAACCCCACATCCTTGCCCTCGGCCAGCAGGGCCATGACCTTCTGGCCGGCAGCTCGCTCGTTGTGCTCGTGGAAGGACATCTGGCGCGCCTTGATGCCGTGCCTGGCGAGCAGTATGCCGGTTTTGCGCGTGTCTTCGCTGGCCAGCATGTCCACCTTGGCCAGCACCTCCAGGGCGCGCAGGGAGATGTCGGCCACGTTGCCGATGGGTGTGGCGATGAGGTACAGCACGGCGCGATCAGGCGTGCACGGGGTACGCGTTCAGATGAAGTGGCGAAGCCCTGCTCCAGACGTGCCGCAGTATACTCCAGAAGCTTCGCCCCCGTCGTCCAGAGGCCTAGGACACGGCCCTTTCAAGGCCGCGACACGGATTCGAATTCCGTCGGGGGCACGCAGGGGCCCTCTCGTTCATAGCCGGTTTCAATCACGATGCCCAAAGCCCGCGTGGCCGCGGCACCCGCTAGAATCCGAAGCACTATGGCCATCCAGTACCAGTACCTGGAGCAAGTTAAGGGTGTCACGATGATCGGCGGACACAGAATCCGAGTCCTGGACATCGACGATCGCCGCAAGACCGGACTCACACCTGAGGAACTTGCCAACGGCTATGAGATCCCCCTGGGAGCGGTCTACGAGGCCATCGCCTACGCTGAGAACCATAAGGCCGAAATCGCCACCCTGCGGCTGGACGAGGAGTCAGCGCTAGCCCGCGTCCAAAGCCGGGCCAAGTGACGTGGATCGCGGCGCGTCCTTTCCCCTCGCATTAAATCAACGCCTCGGCACAAACCTCTGGATTGTACGACCAGCCAGCCGGCATCGCGGTCGCGTGCCCTCCGGTCAGCAACCCACGCAGACGCCTCGCTATCCGCTGACGGTGAGATTGGTAGGTGAGCGGCCCGACTCCGGGTCCAGGAACTCAACCCCGTGGTAATCATCTTCCTCGACGAAACGCGGCCGATCACCGCATCGTCGCCATCATCAACCGCGGCGGCCACGGCGTGACGACAACGCGGCAGGCTGGGCTCAGCGGGAAGGACGATCCAACCCAGCTAGAATACGCCACCTCCGCCGGGGCAGTGTTAGCCACCTTCAACATCGGCCATTTCGTAGCCCTCCACGACCTCTATGAAACCGAAGGTCGGATCCACGGTGGGATCATCCTCCTCAGCGCACGCGAGCCGAACCACGTGCTCGCAGCCCGGCTCGCACGAGCGGCCCGACTCCTGACACCAGAGACGGCCCGCAATGCCCTCCTATACGGGGCGCAATTCGGCACTGAGGAGCTTGGCCAGGCCACAGCCGCATCACTGTGGGTCTGAGACAGCTCGCGCACGAGAGAAACGGCAGCTAACTCAACTTAACTTACGCTGGAATTAACAATTAACATCGACGACATCCTCTACGACCCGGACGTAGTGCAGCGGAAGCCGAAGGCGCCAAGTTCTACGACACCGCCAGGTTTATTGGGCACATCGTCAGCACTCGCGGTGCTCGCGGGCGACCCTGGCCCACGACTACCCAGCGCGGCGAGCGTCGGCTCTGTGGAAGGCGATGGCCCGCTCGTATACGGCGGCGTAGCGCGCGGCTGAAGTAGGCCACGAGAAGTCGCGCTGCATGTTGCGGCGCTGGAGACGGCGCCACACATCGCGGTGCTTGTACGTTTCGACGGCGCGAATGATGGCGGCGAAGAGGTCCATGGCGTTGCAGCTGTCGAATACGAAGCCGCTGCCCTCGCCGGCGGCCGCATCGAAGTCCTGCACGGTGTCGGCGAGGCCGCCAGTGCGCCGAACGATGGGCACGCTGCCGTAGCGCATGGCCACCAGTTGCCCCAGGCCACATGGCTCGAAGCGTGAAGGCATGAGGAACATGTCGCTGCCGGCATAAATCTTCTGCGCCAGCCGTGTGCTGAAGGTGAGGAAGACGGCCAGGTTGGGATGTCGCTTCTGCGCTGCCAGCAGCAGGTCGTGGAAGCGTTGCTCGCCCGTGCCGAGGATGACCAGCTGCACAGGCTGGTGCAGCAACGGCTCGAGGATCTCGGCCAGCAGGTCGAACCCCTTCTGCGTGGCCAGGCGCGACACCATGCCGATGAGCGGGATGCGCGCCTCTATGGGCAGGTTGGCATCGCGCTGCAGCGCGAGCTTGTTCTCCGTCCGGCGGCTGGTGCTGTCCGGCCCAAAGACGGCGGCCACGCGACCGTCGACCATGGGGTCGAACTCCTCCTCATCGAGCCCATTGAGGATGCCGAAGATGCGATCCTGCCGCGTGCGGAGCAGGCCATCCATGCCCTGGCCGAACTCCTCGGTCAGAATCTCCCGCGCATGCGTTTCGCTCACCGTGCTGATGGCATCGGCAAAGTGCAGGCCGCGCGCCAGCAGGTCCACCTGCTCGCCGTCGTCGTCCTGGCGTGGCACCAGGAAGTCGAACGGCTCCAGCCCGGCCACCTCCAGCACGCGGTGGCCGAACACGCCCTGATAGGCCAGGTTATGGATGGTCAGCAGGGTGGCCATGTGGTGGTAGCGGGCATCATCCCGGTACACGGTTTTCAGCCAGTTGGGTAACACGGCGGTATGCCAGTCGTGGCAGTGCACCACGTCCGGCAGCCAGCCAATGGCCGACAGCAGTTCCAGCGCCGCGCGGGAGAAGAAGACGAAGCGCTCGCCATCGTCTGGATAGCCATACACGCCCTCGCGCCCGAAATAGCGCTCGTTCTCCACCAGGTAGACGGGGATGTCGCGTTCGCCGGCGAGCGGGATGCGGCCCTCCTTGATGCAGCTTTCCTCGTGGTGCGAGTTCATGGGCACTGGCAAGCGCGGCACTATGGTGGTGAGGCCGAACTGCTCGTCCCGGATGCGCTGGTACTTGGGGATGACCAGCCGCACGTCGTGCCCCAGGCGCCGCAGGGCCTTGGGCAGCGCTCCGGTTACATCCGCCAGGCCGCCCACCTTGGCAAAGGGTACGGCCTCGGCGGCGATGATCGCGATCTTCAGGCTGTTCCTCCGGCTGCTGGGTTCCCCCCGGGCATTCTACCTGCCTTACCGGCAGCCGATCAAACGATCGTGGCTGTAATGTAATTGGCGGGAGATCGCCAAGGCTCTGCTGCCTTGATGTTCGGCCGAACAGTGGCCGGCTTGATCGGTGACTCGGGGCGAGTGGCCGCGCCGGTCAGGAGACAGCGCTGGCGAGGGCAGGGCTGCTGATAAGCGACAGGTAGGTGGCGTGAAGCTGGCGGGCCACAACCGGCCACTGGTAGCGCCGCGCCCGTTCGACGCCATTGCGGCCTAAGCGCGCCCGCAACTCCGGCGAGGCCAGCAGCTCGGCGATATGCTCGGCAAAGCGCGCGGGATCGCGCCCCTGCACCAGGAAGCCGGTTTCGCCATGCACCACCGTGGAGCGCAGCCCACCCACATTGGCCGCCACTACGGGCGTGCCGCAGGCCATGGCCTCCAGCGCTACCATGCCGAAGGATTCCGTATATGAGGGGACCACGCACACGTCCGCCGCCGCGTAGTGCACGGGCAGCTCCGCTTGCTCCCGCGGACCAATGAACTTCACGGTGTCCCGCAGGCCCAGCTCGGCCACCAGCGCCCTCAACCGCAGCAGCTCCCGCGCGGCATCATCCAGCACGCGCACCTGGCGGTCGCCGCCCACGATGAGCAGCCGCAGCTCGCAGCCAGGCTGCTTCCGTACCAACTCACAGGTAGCGCGCAGCAGCGTTTCCACGCCCTTGATGCGATCCATGCGGCCCACGAAGAGCAGCACCGGCCGGCCGCTGACGCCTAAGCGTTGCTTGGCCGCGATTCGGTCCCCCGGGCGGAAGAGGGTGAGGTCCAGCCCGTGCGGGATGACCGTCACCTTGCCCGGCGCGGCGCCGTAGAAGTCCAGCATCTCCTGCCGCTCGGTGGCGCTGGCCGCGATCACGCGATCCGCCGTAGCCATCACGTGCGCTTCTATGGCAGCGCGCCGTTCCGCTTCGGCGGAGGCGGCGTGTGGCAGCACCGCGTCCTTCACCCGGGCCAGCGTGTGAAAGCTCTGCACGTGCGGCACGCGCCAGCAGTGGGCGATGACACTGCCAGCCCAGCCGGACAGGTAGTAGTGGCTGTGGACCAGGTCGTAGCCGCGGGACTCGGCGTCCGCGAAGCGCTTCACGCCGGTGACGAACTGGGGAAGATATTCCTCCAGCTTCTGCTTGGCTACATAGCGCACCGGGCCGGCCTTCACCTGAATGAGCCGGGCGTTGCGGGCAAAGCCCACCACGCTGGGGCCGTGCGATTCCGAGCGGCGGGTGAACACGTCCACGCCCGCGCCCATGCTGCCCAGCTGCTCCGCCAGCCGCCGGATGATGACGTTCATGCCGCCGGCATCGCGGCTGCCCAGCCTTGCCAGGGGCGAGGTGTGGACGGAAAGAACGGCCACGCGGAATCGTGGCGGAGACGGCAGGAGGGCAAGCTCAGACATGGTCAGGCCTCATTATCGCAGCTTTGGCGCCGATACTTCTCAGAATGAAGTGATAGGGTGCGATGCGCCGCTTCTAATGCCGAAAGTGGCGCTCGCCGGTGAACACCATGACCACCCCCGCGGCGTTCGCCGCGTCGATGCACTCGGCGTCACGTATAGACCCACCCGGCTGGATGATGGCGCTCACGCCGCCCTTCGCGGCGGCCTCAACATTATCCGCGAAGGGGAAATAGGCGTCTGAAGCCAGCACGGCACCCTGGGATCGCTCGCCCGCTTTGCTGATGGCTATCTGCACCGCGCCCACCCGGCTCTGCTGGCCCGCTCCTACGCCCAGCAGCGCGCAGTCGCGCACCAGCACGATGGCGTTGGACTTCACGTGGCGGATAGCCTTCCAGGCGAACAGGAGATCGCGCCGCTGCTCGGCGCTCGGCTGCGCCCGCGTGGCCACCTGGAAGCCGAGCTCAGGCGAGTCGAAGTCCAGCGTCTGCACCAGCACTCCCCCGCGCACGCGGCGCAGGTCCAGGTCCTGGTAAGGCGATGGTTGCTCCGCCCAATCGCCGGGCGCCTCCAGCACGCGCGTTCGGGCGCGCTTGGCCAGCCGCTCCAGCGCATCGGGCGCGTAGCCTGGCGCGACCATCACTTCCACAAAGGATTTGGCCATGGCCACCACCGTTTCCAGATCCAGCCGGCGATTCGAGCCCAGAATGCCACCGTACGCCGAGGCCGGATCGCCTGCCCACGCCTCGCGGTAGGCATCGAGCAGGCGTGGGCGCGTGGCCAGACCGCAAGGATTGCCATGCTTGATGAGCGCGATGGTTGGCTCGCTGAAGGCGGAGGCGGCCTGGATGGCGGCATCCACATCGAGCAGGTTGTTGAAGCCCAGCTCTGGGCCGTGCAGCTGCTTCAGCCCGGCGATGCTGGGATAGCCCGCGCCGGGACGCTCGAGCGTGTAGAAGGCGGCCTGCTGGTGGGGATTCTCGCCGTAGCGCAGCTCGCGCGTGCGTTCGAGCGGCACGGCCAGATGGGCCGGGAGGAGCCGCTCCTCTTGTCGATTGAGCCAGGCGGCGATGTGCGCATCGTAGTTGGCGGTCAACCCAAAGGCAACGGCGGCCAGCCGCCGCCGGGTGGGCTCCGTGACCGCGCCATACAGCTTGATCTCGGCCAGCACTGGCTCGTAATCGGCGCGGTCCACAACAACCGCCACAAACTCGCGGTTCTTGGCCGCGGCGCGAATGAGGCTCACTCCGCCGATGTCGATCTGCTCGATGGAAGGGTCGGCTCGAAATGGATACAGGTCCGATACCACCAGATCGATGGCCACGATGCCGTGTTCCTCCAGGGTGGCCATATGCTCCTGGCTGTCGCGACGCGCGAGGATGCCAGCGTGGATGGCGGGGTGCAGCGTCTTGACGCGCCCATCCAGTATCTCGGGGAAGTGGGTCACGCTGGCCACATCAAGCACGCTCAGGCCGGCGGCGCGCAATGTGGCCGCGGTGCCCCCGCTGGAGACGAGCTCTACGCCCAGGCCGGCAAGCTGTGTGGCGAACTCCGCTATCCCAGTCTTGTGAAAGACCGAGATGAGCGCCCTCACGACTCGAGCGCCTCCGTGAGGGCCGCGCGTTCGCGCCGCGCCACCAAGCGCACCTGGCCTATGCTGGAGGCGGACTTCGCCAGCACCAGCAGGATGCCTGCCTCGCCGATCGGCTCCATGATCACCAGGCCCCGCTCGAACTCGAGGATCGACTGCACCAGGTGTCCGCGGGTCACCTCCTGCGCCAGCACCTGGCTGGCGCCGAGGCTGCTGGTGGCTATGGCGCCGACCGCGTCCACGTCGTATTCATGGCTGCCCGCGCTTTCGATCACCAGGCCGTCGCTGCCTACCACCAGCGCCAGGCCCACTCCCTCGAGCGCCAGGAAGCGGTTCAGGATAGGCGGCAGGTCGGCGATCATCCGCGCAACTCCGCCAGCGGCAGGTCGATTGCGCGCCCAAAGCGCACGTGCGTTCCCCCGGTTGTGCCGATGGTGCTCACCGGCACGCCGTGCGTGTGGCCAAGGCTTTTCAGCGCCGGCAGTTGACTTTGGGGAAGGGCAACCAAAAAGCGGGAGGGCGTTTCAGCGAACATCATGGCAGCTTCCGACAGTGTATTCCATGCCTCCGGTGCCTGCACTGTGGTTCCCAGGCTGCTGGCCACGCTGCACGCGGCCACGGCGGCCAGCAGCCCCCCGCGGCGGCAATCATGCACCGTGCTCAGCAAGTGGCTCGCCACGGCTTGCCGCACCAGCTCCTGCACACGCGCCTCGGCCAGCAGGTCGATGGCCGGCGGAAAGCACTCCACCACGCCAGCCAGCCGCAGCAGAGCACTGCCGCTGATGTCGCCCCCAATCGCCCCAAGCAGCGCCAGCACCTGGTCCGGCTCCCGAAAGCCACCGGGCGCGGGGGATACGTCCGGGTGCGCGGTGACGGTGAGTTGTGGCCGCGACCCCAGCGCCGGCACGACGTCCAGCTGCTGTGATATGAACGGCACGCCCAGCAGCTGGGCCGCGTCCGCCAGGCCAGCCACCGCCTGCTTGAGCTGATAGGTCACTTCCGGGTCTGCCCAGCAGTCGCCCACGGCCAGCCGAAACGACAGCGCGGCCGCACGCTGGCCGGCCGCCGCCACCGGCCGCAACGCCTCGGCGGTGCAGATGGCGGCGCCGGTGTAGGGGTCCTGGGTAACGTAGCTATTGGCCTCCGTCGCGGCCAGCACTGCGCGGGCGATGGCGTTCCAGTCGGTTCCGGGCTCGTTCCATGGTCCGGGCGCCCAGGGCCACGGGTCCACCGGCCTCGCTCCTTCTAAGCCGGACAGCCGGACCAGGGATGACCGCGCGGTGCTTGGCGGCAGGGGCGCGTGCGAGAAAGGGTACGCCGCCATGAACTGGGGGCGGCGGCTCGGCGCGGCCTCATCGGGCGCGGAGATCGCGTTGTTGGGCGGCTCCTGGGCACAGGCGACGGTGTGGGAGCTCGTACCCTCCACCAGCAGCACCTGGCCGCTGGTCAGCCGAACGGCGCCTACCCGCCCGCGAAAGAGGACGTCGCCGCTGGTGCTGGCGCTCGCCAGCCGGTCAAGAAGCGAGGCCAACGCGGCGGAAGGCGGTGTCCACGTGTTTGAGGTGGTAGTCGTAGCCGAAGAGATCGTCCAACTGCGCATCGGTGAGGTGGGCGCGAATCTCGGGCTCGGCCAGCAGCAGGGCGCGGAACTCGCCGCCGCCATCCATCGCCCGGTGAGCGGCGCGCTGCACGAGCACGTAGGCCTCGGTGCGCTGCAGGCCGGCGTCGATCAGCGCGTGGAGCACGCGCTCCGAATGGATGACCCCGTGCAGCAGGTTCAGGTTGGCCAGCATGCGCTCCGGCTTGACGACCAGCCCCTCGATGACGCGGTTGAAGGTGCGCAGCATGTAATCCAGCGCCAGGCAGGCATCCGGGAAGATGATGCGCTCGGTGGAGGAGTGCGAGATGTCCCGCTCGTGCCACAGGGCGACATCTTCCAGGGCGGCCAGCGCGTAGCCGCGCAGGACGCGGGAGAGGCCACTCACCCTTTCGCTGAGGCGCGGATTGCGCTTGTGGGGCATGGCCGACGATCCAGTTTGGCCGGGGTCGAAGGGCTCCTCCACTTCGCCGACTTCGGTGCGCTGCAAGTGCCGGATCTCCGTGGCCATCTTATCCAGTGAGCTGGCAATGATGGCCAGCGTGGTGATGAAGTGTGCGTGCCGGTCGCGCTGCAGCGTCTGCGTGGAGATGGGCGCTGCCTTCAGCCCCAGCTTGGCGCACACCGCTTCCTCGACCTCGGGCTCCACGTTGGCGTGGGTGCCCACGGCGCCCGAGATTTTGCCGTAGGCCATCTGCTCCCTGGCCTGGTCCAGGCGGGTGAGGTTGCGACCCATCTCGTCCACCCACAGCGCCAGCTTGAGGCCGAAGCTCGTCGGCTCCGCGTGGATGCCGTGGCTGCGGCCGATGACCGGCGTGTACTTGTAGGTGCAGGCGAGTTTGGAGAGCGTGCCGATCAGGCGCTGCACGTCGCCCTGGAGGATGGCCGCCGCCTGCGCGATTTGCACGGACAGGCCAGTGTCCACGACATCAGTCGAGGTGAGGCCCACGTGCACGTAGCGCGAAGCGTCGCCGATGGTTTCGCCCACACAGCGAACGAAGGCGACCAGATCGTGATGGGTTTCGCGCTCGATCTCGTCCATCCGCGCCAGGTTCCAGCGGGCCTGGGTCTGGATGACCTCGTTGGCCGCGGCGGGAATCTCGCCGCGCTCGGCGCGCACCTGGCAGACCATCTGCTCCACGCGCAGCCACTGTTCGGTGCGGTTCTCCAGCGACCACACCCTGGCCATCTCCGGATGCGAATAGCGCTCGATCACGGCTTCGCCTTTCTCACAGATGCTCCATCAGGTTATTCGCTTCCAAGTGTTCGACAATGCGTTTGACGTCCGCGGCGCGCTCTGTTGTGCAGACCAGCAGAGCTGTGTCGGAATCGACGATGATGAGGTCTTCCACTCCGATCAGGGCGACGAAGCGGTGCGGGCTGGAAACCAGGGTGTTGGACGCATCGATCGCCAAGACTTGCGTCCCGCCCAGCACGACATTGCCATTCTCGCCGGAGGGCAGCACTTCCAGCAGCGACGACCATGTGCCGACGTCACTCCAGCCAATGTCGGCCGGAATGACCAGCACGTTGGCCGCCTTCTCCATGACGGCGTAGTCGATGGTGTCCCTCGGCAGCGTCGGGTAGACGCTGTTCAGCACGTCCTGCTCGTTCGGCTGGCCAATGGCATCCGCGATGTGCTTCAGCCCGCGGTGCAGCCCCGGCACTTGCTGCTCGATCTCGCGCAGCACCGTGGACGCCTTCCAGCAGAACATGCCGCTGTTCCAGTAGTATTCGCCGCTCTCCACAAACTCCCTGGCCCGCTCGGCCGTTGGCTTCTCCTTGAACGACTCCACACGATAAACCTCGCGATCATCGCTGCCAGGGAAGCGCTCGCCACGGTGGATGTATCCGAATTCCGTGCTTGCCTTCGCCGGCTTGATGCCGAAGGTGATGAGCGCTTCATTGGAAGCCGCCACTTCTACTGCCAGCAGCAAGAGGGACAGAAACTCGTCACGCCGAACGATGACGTGGTCTGATGCAAACACCGCCATGACCGCGTTGGGGTCTCGCTTGGCGATGTGTTCGGCGGCCCATCCGATGGCTGGCCCAGTGCCCCGGCGCATAGGCTCGATGAGGACATTCTCTCCAGGCACATCCGGTAACTGCTGGCGGATGAGGGGGCTCTGCGACTGCTCAGTCACCACCAGTATGCGCGACGCGGGCACCGCGCTGCTCACCCGATCGAAGGTTTCTTGGAGCAGCGTACGTTCGGTAACGAGGTCCAGCAGATGCTTGGGACGCTCTCTCCGACTCCGGGGCCAGAGCCGCGTTCCGCTGCCGCCCGCCAGGATGACCACGTACATGGGTGGAGAAGCTCCGGCTCAGCGCCGGTAGCGGCCGCGGGGGCGAGGGCGCGCCGCCGTGGCGGCCGCGGCCTGTTTCGCCAGCACGCGCTCGGCCGCGCTCACGGCATCGGTGGCAACAGGGGCCCCGAAGGAAGCGGAGGGCGAGTCCGCGGCAGCATCGATGTCGCGGGTGAGCTCGCCCCGCCGGAGCTCCACGATCTGGTCGCGCAGGAGCGCCGCTTTCTCGAACTCCAGGTTGCGCGACGCATCCTTCATCTGCCGTTCGAGGTCCTTGATGAGCCGCGCCACTTCGTCCTTGGGCACGCTCTCCACGTTGTAAACGGCCTTCTTCTCGGCCACGGCCCGCAGCTGGCCACCAATGTCGCGAATAGTCTTCTGGATGCCCACGGGGCTGATGCCGTGCTCGTCGTTGTACGCCATCTGGATGCGGCGGCGGCGGTAGGTTTCGTCGATCGCCCGCTGCATGGACTGGGTGACGGTGTCGGCGTACATGATGACGGACGCGTTCACATGGCGCGCCGCGCGGCCGATGGTTTGGATGAGCGAACCCTCGGAGCGCAGGTAGCCTTCTTTGTCCGCGTCGAGAATGGCCACCAGGGAGACTTCCGGCAAGTCGAGTCCCTCCCGCAGCAGGTTGATGCCCACCACCACGTCGTAAACGCCCAGGCGCAGGTCGCGCAGAATTTCTACGCGCTCGAGGGTGTCGATCTCGGAGTGCAGGTAGTGGACCTTCACGGACATCTCCTGCAGGTAGTCCGCCAGGTCCTCGGCCATCTTCTTGGTGAGGGTGGTCACCAGCGCGCGTTCGCCACGGTCCACCCGCTGGTGTATCTGGAACAGCAGGTCGTCGATCTGGTTCTTGATGGGCTTGACTTCGATGGTTGGGTCCACCAGCCCGGTGGGGCGGATGAGCTGCTCCACCACCTGGTCGCCGTGCGCGTACTCGTAAGGGCCGGGCGTGGCAGAGACGAACAGACCCTGGTTGAGGTGCCGTTCGAACTCGGAGAACTTGAGCGGCCGGTTGTCCAGCGCGGAAGGCAGGCGGAAGCCGTACTCCACCAGCACCTCCTTGCGGGAGCGGTCGCCCGCGTACATGCCGCCCGATTGTGGAATAGCGATGTGCGACTCGTCGATGAACATCAGAAAATCGTCCGGCAGGTAGTCCAACAGGCACCAGGGCTGGTCGCCCGCGGCGCGGCCGGCCAGGTGGCGCGAGTAGTTTTCAACGCCGTTGCAGTAGCCGAATTCCTTCAGCATCTCCAGGTCAAAGTTGGTACGCTGCTCCAGCCGCGCGGCCTCCAGCACCTTGCCATCGGCGTTCAGGTCGCTCAGGCGCTCGCGCAGCTCCTCTTCAATGTCATGGATAGCGCGAACGAGGTTCTCCTGCGTGGTGACCCAGTGTTTGGCCGGGTAGATATCCATGTGATCGCGCGAGACGAGGATTTCGCCGGTCAGCGGGTCGATCTCGACGATGCGCTCGATCTCATCGCCGAAGAACTCCACGCGGATGGCGATGTCCTCGTACGAAGGGTAAATGTCCAGCACGTCGCCGCGAACGCGGAAGTTGCCCCGGTCGAAGCCGATGTCGTTGCGCGTGTACTGGATATCCAGCAGCAGCCGCAGCACCTTGTCCCGCTTGCGCGTTTCACCCACGCTGAGGCGCACGCTGGTTTCACCCCAGTCGTGAGGCGAGCCGAGGCCATAAATGCAGGAGATGCTGGCCACGATCACCACGTCGCGCCGCTCGAACAGGGAACGTGTGGCCGAGAGACGCATCTTCTCGATCTGCTCGTTCAGCGACGAGTCCTTTTCTATATAGGTGTCACTGCGCGGGATGTACGCCTCCGGCTGGTAGTAGTCGTAGTAGCTGACGACGTACTCCACCGCGTTGTTCGGGAAGAAGTCGCGAAATTCCGAGTAGAGCTGTGCGGCCAGCGTTTTGTTGGGCGCCAGCACCAGGCTGGGGCGCTGCACCTCCTGGATGATGTTGGCCATGGTGAACGTTTTGCCCGAGCCGGTTACGCCGAGCAGCGTTTGGAATCGCATCCCCTCGCGGATGCCTTCCAGAATCTTGGCGATGGCCCGCGGTTGGTCGCCGGTGGGAGCGAATTCGGCCACCAGCTCAAAGGGCCGGGCGGACGCAATGGCCATATCCGGATTGTAGCGGCGGAGTAGGCCTGCGCTGAGTAGTGGATGCGCGGGAAGCTGGCTTGGCGCATGAGGCCGGGGGCAGCTTGTGGGGCAGGTCGTCGAGGGCAGGTTGTATAGTGCCTGTGTGATGCGCTGTGGTTCGTCGCTCAGGAGGTGCAGTCGTGGCTGACGCGACGAAAGTGGCCGACTTTAGCGAGGTCGAGGAGCTGATGCTCCGCCAGCGGGCGGTGCGCCTCTTCACCGGCGCCCCGGTGGATGATGCGCACATCGCGCGGGCGCTGCGGGCGGCCACGCACGCGCCGAGCGGCGGCAACACGCAGCCGGCGCGGTTCATCGTGGTGCGCGAGCGGGAAACCAAGCGCCAGCTCGGGCTGATCTTCGATGAGCTGGGCAAGCAGCTCTATGGCGACAATGCCCCCGAACGTACGCCGTGGGAGCAGGTGCCGGCGCTCATCGTCGTGTGCGCCGAGGTGGGCCGCTCCCAAGAAGGGTCATCGATCTTCCCGGTGGTGCAGAACCTGCTGTTTGCGCTGCACGCCATGGGGTTGGGGTCGGTGCTCACCAACCGCTGGAAACGGCGCGAGGCGGAGGTGAAGCCGCTGCTTGGCCTGCCGGAGAACGTGGAGGCACACGCCATCCTCCCCGTTGGCTGGCCTGTGCGCGCCTACGGCCGCGGCAAACGCAAGCCCGTAGCCGAAGTGACTTTCCGCGAACGCTTCGGCCAGCCCTGGTAGTTGCGCGATGGCGCAGCAGCGCGGCAAGCGCGATAGGTTGACGCCGGGCGAACGTCCTTAGGGTTTTCGAGCCATGGCCAGAGAGTAGTAACCGTAGGTTTGGGTGAAGGTCACCGGGCCGAAGCCGGCTTCGCCCAGCATCTGCTCGATGTCGCCGCCGGAGAACTGCTTGCCGCGCGTGCCCACCAGCATGAGAAGTGAGAAGAGCGCGGGCGTGAGCGGGCCATCCTTGCTGTCGTTCAGCAGCATTTCGTGCAGGTAGATGCGGCCGCCGGAGGGCAGCGCCTTGAAGGCGCCATGCGCCAGATCGCGACAGCGGTCCGGATCCCAGTCGTGGAAGACATTGCTGAAGAAGATGGCATCGTAGCCCGTTGGCCAATCGCCCTGGAACATGTTGAAGGCGTGCGTATCCACCTGCGCGGCCACGCCGTGGCGCTCGATGTAACGCTGCGTGTCCGTGGCTACGGTGTCCAACTCCGCCACGGTGCAGTGCAGCGCGGGGTGCCGCAGCGCCAGGGCGATGGCGTAGCAGCCGGACCCACCGGCTACGTCGAGCAGCCGCTGCACGCCAGCGAAGCCGGCGTTGCGCGCCATACCCATGGCCGCCGGGAAGGAGTGGCTCTGCATCGAGCGGTTGCCGTCGCGCGCGCCCTGCGCGGTGGTTTCGCCGGCCTCCCATACGCGCGTCACGCGGTCCTGGGGGCCGCGATTGTCTTTGCCCAGGGCCGCCATCAGCCGTTCGGCGCCTGGGCCGCCCGTGCCCACGCCCCGCAGCATGCCACCCCAGAAGTAGTGCCCATCGCGCAGGAGGAAGCTCCGGGCGACATCGGCAATGTGGAAGCGCCCATTGCGCCGCGCGCAGAAGCCCATCGCGCACAGCACCGCCATGAGCGCCTCCGCGGGCCGTTCCGCCAGGTGGAACTCCGCCCGCAGCTCTTCCAGCGTTGCTGGCGCGCGGTTCAGCCGCGCGAAGAGCCCCAGCTCCTCCGCCACCAGCACCACCGGTAACTGCCATTGCGAGAGCCACAGGTCCCAGATGGCGCGGTCATCCGTGGTCGGCGGTTCCAGGAGCTGGGCAGTGACGTCGGCGCTGGACATGAGCCCCAGCATACCAGCCGGGCTGAGTCGCGGCCGTCAGCGGTGGGGCGCTTCAATGCAAGAGAGAGCCACGCGCGGAACCCGAAAGGAGCCCTCGCGGCAGCCGTCGCGAAGGCCCCTGGCAGCGGCCGCCCCGAGAGGCGTTTAGGCTGGGATGGCGCGGATGGCGGCCAGAATCTCCTCGTCGTTGGGCAGAGCGCCGCCTTCGGACTGCCACTGGTAGCGAATCACGCCCTGGCGGTCGATGACGAACACGGTGCGCTTGCAGAGGCCACGCATGCCGTTGGGCAGGTCCTGGCTGGAGTCGTACAGCGGGGCGATCTCATGGTTCCAGTCGCTGATGAGGGGCCAGGCGAACTTGGTTTGGTTGCCGAATTCGTTCAGCGTGAACACGCTGTCCGCGCTGCCGGCGATGACCTCGGCGTCGAGCTGCTTGAACTCGTCGCGATCCAACCCAAACTGGGTCAGCTCACGCGTTCAACCACCGGTGAAGGCTAAGGGGAAAAAGGCGAGAACGACGGCGCGATGGTTCTTGTACACGTCGCTCAGAGTGATCTTGTCGCCCACCTTTTCGCCACCGGTGGACCAGGTGCTGAAGTCGGGCGCCCTATCGCCAATGTGAAGCGGCATGTGCACGTCTCTCCAGATGTGGTTTCCGCCTCACTATAGCTGAACCGCCGCGGCCGGAGCACTGGATCCAGCCTCCAGGCACGCCACCGTAC
>JBOGTU010000219.1:0-5595 GCA_050695655.1 Chloroflexota bacterium
CGCCAGCCGGGCGAGGTGCGCCAGCGGGCCGGGCAGCTCCGGGGAGCGTGGGGCGTGCCGGCGCCGCCGGCCGCGCGGCCGTGGGGCGCACCGGCCGGCCGGGCGTTGCCTCGCGGCGTCGCGCATCCAACTTGCGAGCCTTGATTCGATGCTTCTGCATCGCTACTCTCTTGGTCTTATTCATGCCCGCGCAGTATACCCAATGCCTTTACGCGCCGAGCGTCGAGGGGTTGCGCAGGAGCGTGAGGCCCCGGGCGCGCTGGGTGTGCGCCTGGTCGATCCAGCCGGAGAGAGCAAAGCCGTTATCCGGGTAGAGCTGAAAGCGCGCGTAACCGGATTCCAGGTTCAACCGCAGCCGCTCCGGGAGGCGCAGCGTTGCGGAGCGGTGCAGCAGGCGAATGGCCAGCAGCCCGTTGGCTTGCGCGGCCTCGGATTTGCACAGGCTGCCGATGAGCTCGGCCTCCACTGATCGGTTTTGCCACGTCTTCTGGCCCACCAGCACGATGGTGACGGTGGAATCCGCCAGATAGAACTCCCGCATGCGGCGCCCAAGCGACGCCACGTCGGTTCCATCGAGAATGTAGCTGGGTATGGTTTCACCGCGGGTGAACAGCCACTCGCCGCCCGCATCGAACTCCTCGCGAAAGGCTCGGGCGCGCGACTCGTCTGCCCGGTCGAAGCTCAAGTAGCAGCGATGCCGCAAGCTAACGGCCGCCATGCGCCCGCGGCTGGGGACGTGGCCGGAAGGTCATAAGCGGCCTTTGGCCAGCACCAGCGGTGATGATTCCCGAGTCGCGTGCTTGAGGAAACCCGGCCCGGGCAGCGGCATGTGTCCGGCCGATTTCCAGCTCACGACAGCAGAGGCATAAGCACCAGCAGCGTGCCGATTTGCGCCAGCTCGTTGATGGCGCCATAGCTGTCGCCGGTGAGGCCAGGCAGGCGCGTGAGTAAGTACAGGCTGGCCAGCAGCCCAACCACCAGGCCACCCAGCGCGCCGCAGACGCCTTGCCAGCCTAAGAGGCCCCACCCCAGCCCCACGGCCAGCACCACATTCAGCGGCACGGCCAGCGCGCTGGCGTGATCCTTGAAGTCGCGCCCCAGGCCCGCGGGGCGCCCGTAGGGGAAAAGGCACACGGCCAGCGCCATGGCGGCACGCGATGTAGTGGCCATAACCAGCAGTGCCGCGCCCTGGTGCGGGCCGGTGAGGTCCACAATGCAGGCCCACAGCAGCAGCAGGTCCACCACCCCCCCCGCCACGGCAAAGGCGCCGCTGCGACTGTCGCGCATGATCTCGAGCCGCCGCTCCGGGGCCTGGCCGTTCAAGGCGCCATCGCATGTGTCGAGCAAGCCGTCGAAGTGCAAGCCTCCGGTGCCCAGGAGCAGCGCGGCGATCACCAGGACCGTGCCCACGGCAGAGGGCCACCACAGCGCCGCGATGGCATTGATTGCAGCGGCCAAACCGCCCAGCAGCAGGCCCACCGGCGCAAAGAAGAAGAGGGCGCGGCCGCGATCCCGCGGTTGAAGATTGCCCCGCCCGGAAAGACGCCACACCGTGAGGAAGCTGAGCGCTGCCAGAAAAGCCAGCGGTCCGCTCAGCCACCCTCTCCGGGTCACGCCGGTTGGGGCGTGTGCGCCTGCTCATCGGATTCGGACACGCCAGCCTCGGCAAAGGTGGCCATCTCGGCCAGGACCTTGGCTGCCGCCTCGATGAGCGACATGGCCAGAGCGGCGCCGGTGCCCTCGCCGAGCCGCAAATCGAGCTCCAGCAGCGGTTCCAGCCCCAGCAGGTTGAGCGCAACAGTGTGGCCTACCTCCACCGAGCGATGCGCGGCGAACATGTACGGCACGCACCCGGGAGCCAGCCGTGCCCCTATCAGCGCGCCGGCGCCGGAGATGAACCCATCCAGCACCACCGGCACACCGCCGGCGGCCGCGCCGATGATGACCCCCGCGATGCCGCCAATCTCGAACCCACCCACGGCCGCGAGCACGCCCAGTGCATCCGCTGGGTCCGGCCGGTTCACCTCCAGGGCCCGCCGCACAACCGCGACCTTCTGCTCGAATTGCTGGTCGGACACTCCGGTACCTCGGCCCGTCACCTGCCGCGCCGGGAGGCTGCTGAACGCGGCCACAATGGCACTGCTGGGGGTGGTGTTGCCTATACCCATATCACCCGTGGCGAGCAGGGTGGCGCCACGGGTGATCTCTTCCTCCGCGGCAGCAATGCCGCGTTCGATGCACGCTGTGGCCGTGGCGCGGTCCATGGCTGGGCCGCGCGCGATGTTGGCGGTAGGACGCCCCACACCCATGTCCAGCACGCGCACGCTGGCCCCCACGTGCCGCGCCAGCACGTTGATAGCTGCGCCCCCGGCTTCGAAGTTGGCCACCATCTGCGGCGTCACCTCCGCGGGGTAGGCCGACACGCCTTCGGTCGCCACACCGTGATCCGCGGCCATCACGAGGACCGTTTTGGCTCCGATCTTCGGGATGGGCTGGCGGGTGATGCCGGCCAGTTGGATCGAGATCGCCTCGAGCCGGCCCAGGGATCCAGCCGGCTTGGTGAGCGTGTCCTGGCGGGCGCGCGCCGCGGCCATAGCCCCTTCATCCAGCGGTTGGATGCGCGAGATCGCCTGCCACAGGGTGGTCATCGCTCCTCCGTCACGGCCTCAGTCTACCTGGCGGCCGAGATGTGCCAGCGCCCGGGTTCGCACGGTCATGCGTTCCGCCTCGCTCACCCCAAACGCGGGGCCGTCGTCCAGCGCGTCCAGCGCGGTTTCGGCGCTGCCCAGCTCATCCGCCAGGGTGAGCATGAGCCGGCGGCCGTGCGCCTTGTAGCCGGAATCGCGGCTGCCGGCCAGGAGCTGCCGCAACCAGCCCAGGCTCTCCCGCTGCTGGCCGGCCTTGTGCGCCAGGTCGGCCGCGCCAAAGAGCAGCTCCGGGTGGTCCGGGGCAAGTGCTACGGCGCGCGTGGCGTAGCTGTAAGCGGTCTCGGGCTGGCCCAGCTTGTCGTAGATGCCCCCCAGCAGCGCCAGCGGCCGCCAGGTGGAGAGGCTGTCCTGGTGGAGCTCCTCGTGCAGGATGGAGGGGTCTTCGGCGGCGCGGCGCAGCCGGACGATGGCGTCGTCTACGCGGCCTAACCGCCAGGCGGCCACGCCGGCAAAGTACACCAGGTCCGTGCACAGGAACTCGGGCGGGGTGGCCTGCTCCAGCTCGGCCACGAGCGCGTACCGTTCTAAGTGGATGGCCACGAAGGCGGCCGAGGCGAACAGGCCCGGCACCCAGCCTACCGGCCGCGGGTCGCGTCGCCACAGCTCGATGCCGCGTTCCAACTCGGCCAGCGCTTCGTCCCAGCGGTGGCCGAAGCTGTACTGCAGCCCCAGGTTGAAGTGATGCCGCGGATCATCCGGCTTGTCGCGGATGGCCGCGGCCAGCAGGCCCAGATTGCGCTCGGCCTTGCGGGCCAGCAGGTCGCCACTGGGCAGGTAGCCCCAGTGGCGTGTGACCACGGCCTCCTGCCCGGCCAGCCTGGGCGGCGCCCCGTGCGGCAGCTCCAATTGCTCGTGGATGCGGCCGTGAAAGATGATGCCGCGGTGGTTGCGGAACACGCGCCACTGGCGGGCGACCACGCCAATTTCACCGTCGTAGCTGGCAAGGCTTTGCGATGGCACCCAGCAGCCATCCCACTGCGCTGGCAACTGCTCGCACATGTGGCGCAGCGCCCCCGGGACATGCTCAATCAGCTCCTCGTCCGCATCGATCCAGATGATCCAGTCGCCACTGGCGAGGGCGAGCGAGGCATTCCGAGCCGCGCTGAAGTCGTCGCACCAGGCAAAGTGGCCTGCCTCCAGGCCGTTGGCGCGAACCAGGTCCAGCGTGCCGTCGGTCGAGCCGGTGTCGACCACGACGATCTCATCCACCTTGCCGTGCAGCGAGTCCAGGCAGCGCTGCAGGTTCTGCTCCTCATTCTTGACGATCAGGCAGGCGGAGATGCTTGCTTGCCGCCGGGTTCGCTGCGCCGGCCCACGGCGCGGCCGTTTGCGCGGGCTCACGTGCCGCGCACCCCCATGCCGCCTGCCGTAATGGTGCGCACCATGCAGAGCATAGTCCGGCAGCGGGCCGGATGACGTTAGGCCGCGAGATCGGCGGCCATGAGGGCCAGCCACTCCCGGGCGACGGCCGGCCAGGTGTAGGCACGCATGCGCTCGCGGTTGCGCGCGGAGATCGACTGCCACAGGTCGTCAGCCCGAAGCAGCTCCACCGCGCGGGCCACGAAGGCGGCGTTGTAAGTCGGGCTGCCGGGGGTGGCGAAAATGATGGCGTTGCCCCACGCCGTTTCCGGCAACGCGCCCAGGTTGGAGGTGACCACCACACAGCCGGCGGCCTGGGCCTCGATGGCGGCGATGCAGCTCGTTTCGGGAAAGGTATTGGGGTACAGCAGCAGCCGAGCATGCAACAGCTCGGTTGCCAGTTGCCGCTGCGGCACGGAACCCATGTACTCCACGCCTGCCATACCCCGCGCCTGCTCGTACAGCTGCTGATGCTCCGGCTTCTCCTGTGAACCACGCAGGTACAAGCGCATGGAGGAGAAGATGCGCAGCGTTGCGGCGGGCACCTGGCGGCGGATGTCCGGCCACACGTCCAGCAGAATGCGCAAACCACGGCTGGGATCGCTGGTGTAGACGGCGACAGGCGGCCGGAGCCCCTCATCCGCGGTCGCCTGCTCGAACAGGGTTGGGTCTATTCCGTTGCGCGTTTCGGCGATCTGCGCCTCCGGGATGCCGATGCTCAGCATGCCCTTGGCCTGGTATTGCGACAGGGCGAACAGTCGCGTGGTTCTCGCCAGGAAGCGCTGCCGAAATTCCGGCTCCCGCAGCCGGTCCCAGAAGGGCTGGTCAACATCGTCCGGCGCCCAGAAGTAGTTCACCCTGGCAAAGGGCGGATCCAACACCACTGGGTGCCGCTTGACGATGAGCACGTCCACCCCCTGCAGCCGCTGCAGCCGTTCCGGAAACTGCTCGAAGTAGACATCGTGGCCCAGCTCGCGCAGCGCCCGCGCCATGCGCAGGATGGCCGTTTCGGTGCCGCCCAGGGGGTGCGTGTCCAGCATCTCCTCTGAAAAGGAAATCTCGCCCGAGCGCAGTACCAGGCCAATGCGCAGTGGGCGGCGCGGCGGAACAAAGGGCCCACGCGCGGCTGGCATGCCCTGCCCCGGCGGGAAGCCAGCCGTCCAGCGCTGGAGCTCGCCCCGCTTGCCGGCGGCCGCGGCCATAGCGTGCACGGCGTCATCCACGCGGCCGAGCTCCCAGAGCGCGCGCGCCAGGCACTCGTACAGCTCGGGCGGCGCGGTGGCGTCATCCAGCGCGGGGCCCAGTTCCGCCAGCACCGCCTGGTACTCGCCAGCCCCGCACAGCAGCCAGCCGAGGCGCAGCCGCGCGCCATGGAGCCGCGGCGTCGGTCCAAATCGAAGCGACTGCCGAAGAGGGTTGATGGAGCGCCTCTTGTGGCTTTGCGGCCAAACTTCCAGCACCGGCCTGAGCTCAGGCATCAGGGCACACGGCCCGGTCAAGGGACGGCGGGCGCCATCGGATGCGCATC
>JBOGTU010000220.1:0-9934 GCA_050695655.1 Chloroflexota bacterium
GGCCGCGGCCAGCAGCCACGTGCGCCGGCGGTGAAGGTGGCGGCGCTGGCGCACCAGCTCCCCGTGGCTCAACCCGAGCGCCTCGCCGAACTGCGCGATCGGCTCAGCGCCCTGGAGCCTCAAGTTGTCGTGGTCGTAGCCTATGCGCACAAGATTCCCGACTGGCTGCTGGAACTGCCGGTCTGGGGCTGCCTCAACGTGCACGCCTCGCTGCTGCCCCGCTACCGGGGCGCTTCGCCCGTGGCGGCGGCGCTCCTCAACGGCGAGGCCGTGGCTGGGGTGAGCATCATGCGGCTGGACACCGGCTGGGACACCGGCCCGGTGCTCGCCCGCCAGAGGCTGCCCGTGGCCCTGGAGGACGACGCCGGAACCCTCACCGCCAGGCTGGCCCAGGCTGGCGCGCAACTGCTGCTGGATACGCTGGCCGGCCTGGCGGCCGGCACGGTTACGCCTGCACCGCAGGACCACGCCCTCGCGACGTATGCGCCCAAGCTCACCAGGGCCGACGGCCTGCTGGACTGGGCCCTGCCGGCGGAGGTGCTGGTACGCCACGTCCGCGCCTTCACTCCCTGGCCAGGTGCCTACACCTTCTGGCGCGGCAAGCAGCTGAAGGTGCTGCGAGCCTCGGCCGCGCCGGCTGTTGCTGGCACCGCGCCGGGCCACGTTTTGCCCGGAGCGCAGGTGGGCACCCCGGCTGGCGCTCTGCGTCTGGAGCGCGTCCAGCTGGAAGGCCGAAAACCGCTCGCGATCGCCGAGTTCCTCGCCGGCCAGCCGAGCCTCATCGGCAGCAGCCTCACCTCACGCCCTGTTGAAGGCGGCGCCGCGCGGCTCTAAAGCGGTGCCCGCCAGGTGGGTCGCGGGCGGCTGAAAGGCCGTTAGGGCCTGCTATTCTCCAGACTGAGATGGCACCGGCAGAGCCGCGTTTCCCGCCGGCTGGGCCGCTGGCCGCGCCATGTTGAAGGACATGTACCCATGCTGAAGACGCTCACCAGAATCTTGGGCGACCCGAACGAGAAAGAGCTCAAGAAGATTCACCCGCTGGTGGACGAGATCAACGAGCTCGAGCCCGAGTTCGAGGGCTATTCCGACAGCGCCCTGCCCGAGAAGACGGCCGAGTTCAAGGAGCGCCTGGCAGAAGGCGAAACACTGGACGATCTCCTGCCCGAGGCTTTCGCGGCCGCGCGCACCGCCGCGCGGCGCACGCTCGGCCAGCGCCACTATGACGTGCAGCTCCTGGGCGGCATTGTGCTGCATCAGGGCAGGATTGCCGAAATGCGCACCGGCGAAGGCAAGACACTGGTCGCTACGCTGCCCGCTTACCTGAATGCTCTGGAAGGCCGCGGCGTCCACGTGGTGACCGTGAATGACTACCTCGCCCGGCGCGACTCCGCCTGGATGGGCCGCGTGTTCGCGGCGCTGGGCCTGAGCACCGGCTGCATCCAATCCAACATGGAGCCTTATGGCGCCGAGAAGCGCGCCGCCTACGCCGCGGACATCACCTACGGCACGAACAATGAGTTCGGGTTCGACTACCTGCGCGACAACATGCTTACCCACAACATGTGGGTGGACGCTGCCGGCCAGCTGCTCATTCAAGCCGTGCAGACGGTGCAGCGCGATCTGCGCTACGCCATCGTGGATGAAGTGGACAACATCCTCATCGACGAAGCGCGCACGCCGCTCATCATTTCCGGCCCGGCCGAGGAAGCTACCGATCGTTACTACCAGTTCGCGCGCATCGCCCCTCAGCTGGAGTTGGAACGCGACTACCTGGTGGACGAGAAGCTCAAGGCCGTGACGCTGACGGACGAGGGCATCGACCGCGTGGAGCACCTGGCCGGCGTTGACAACATCTACGACGAGCAGAGCTACGTCCTGGCCCACTACCTGGACAACGCCCTGAAGGCCGAGGTCATCTTCAACCGCGACCGGGACTATATCGTCGAGAACGGCGAAGTCATCATCATCGATGAGTTCACCGGGCGGAAGATGATCGGCCGCCGCTACAGTGACGGCCTGCACCAGGCCATCGAAGCCAAAGAAGGTGTGACGGTGGCGCGCGAGAACAAAACGCTCGGCACCATCACCTTCCAGAACTTCTTTCGCATGTACGAAAAGCTCTCCGGCATGACTGGCACGGCCAACACCGAGGCTGAAGAGCTGCACAAGATCTACAAGCTGGAGGTGGTGGCCATTCCCACCAACCGGCCCATGGTCCGCAAGGATGGCGCCGACCTGGTGTACAAGAACGAGCGCGGCAAGTTCCGCGCCGTGGTGGAGGAGATCGAGGCGCTGCACAGCGCGGACCAGCCGGTGCTCATCGGCACCGTGTCCATCGAGAAGTCCGAGCGCCTGAGCGAGCTGCTCGTGAAGAAGGGCATTCCACACGAGGTGCTGAACGCCAAGAACCACGAGCGAGAGGCGGCCATCATCGCCCAGGCCGGGCGGGCTGGCGCGGTGACGGTGGCCACGAATATGGCTGGCCGCGGCGTGGACATCCTGCTGGGCGGCAATCCGGAGGGGCTCGCGAGCCAGGAAGTGGAGGGCGGCAGCAAAACCAGCTACGAGGACCTGCTGGAGAAGCACCGCGCCAGCTGCGCCGCCGAGCGCAACCAAATCCTGGCCATGGGCGGGCTCAGCATCATTGGAACGGAGCGGCACGAGTCCCGCCGTATCGACAACCAGCTGCGAGGCCGCGCCGGCCGCCAGGGCGACCCCGGCACATCGCGCTTCTTCATCTCGCTGGACGACGATCTCATGCGGCGCTTCGCCTCAGAGCGCATCGCCGGCATCATGGAAAAGCTGGGCATGGATGAGGACACGCCCATCGAGCACGGCCTGGTGAGCCGCGCCATCGAGCAGGCGCAAACGAAGGTGGAGGGCTTCCACTTCGATATGCGTAAGCACACAGTCGAGTTCGATGACGTGATGAACAAGCACCGCGAGATCATCTACGGCGAGCGCCAGAAGATTCTCAAGAATGAGGACCTCCGTGAGCTCATCCTGGACATGGTGCACGAGGAGCTCACCGAGGTGGTGGGCTCGCACTGCGCCGATGACTATTCAGATAACTGGGATACCGACGGGTTGGGCACCACGCTGCGCTCCATCCTGCCGCTGCCCGAGGACCTCACGGCGGAGTCCTTCCGCCTGATGACGCGCGATGAAGTGACGGATGCCGTGGTGGAGGGGGCGGACCAGGCGTACGCCGCCAAGGAGGAGCAGTTCGGCGCGCCGCTCATGCGCCACCTGGAGCGCCTGCAGCTGCTGCGCATCGTGGACCTGTTGTGGGTAGAGCACCTCACCAGCATCGACGATCTGCGCGAGGGCATCGGTCTGCGCGCCTATGGCCAGGAGGACCCGCTGGTTGCCTATCAGGCCGAGGCCTACGGCATGTTTCAGGAGCTGATGGACCGCATCCGGCACGACCTGGTGCACTCCATCTACAAGCTCAATCTGTTCGTTCAGCAGCCGCTTGCACCGGAGGCCACCGGCAGCGCCGCGCCCCCCGCCGGTCCGGTGGTGCTGGGAGTGATGTCGCCTGAGGCTGTGGCAGCCAACGCCGTGGCGGCGGGCAATGGCGCCGTGGCGCCCAGCCGTGCCCCCGTGGCAGCGCGATCGCCCTACGCCAGCGCTACAACCAACCGCGATGGCGCCCGCCCCGCGTTACGCCAGCCCGTGGCCGCCGCCGTCAAGGTCGGCCGCAATGAACCCTGCCCCTGCGGCAGCGGCCGCAAATACAAGAAGTGCCACGGGGCGTAGTCAAGAGCGCAAGCTGGCACCTGTGGTGAGCTGCTGCACGTTTCGCCTGCATCAGCCAGAGCTGGCTGTGCTGGCCGCTCGCCAGCCATGACCGGCGCCGACCTTGGGACTCGCTGAGTGTTCTCAATCGAGGAGGCGCTTGAGAGGGCGGGATTACGTCGGTGATGAGACTCGGCAGCCCAAAGAGCGAGCGGCGCTCGCCATTCTCTCGTCATACGTGACGAGGTCGCGAACGTCGTCTCCGAGCAGTGCGGCGGTGGCCATGTGGATGGCGTCAAGTGATCGGACATCCGCCGGCAGCATAGTGCCAGCTTGATTGAGAACGCGATCGTTGATGCGCACGAGATCAATGCGAGCCAGAACGCGCCGCCCAGCCAGCAGCGCCTGTTCCCCACCTGGCAGCAGAGCCCGAAGCACCTCGGTGCGGGCGAGGGCGCTGGAGATCAGAGGTTGTCGTGGACGAAGGTATCGGCGCAGCGCGTCGGATTCTGCCTCACGAACCGCCAGCTTGACGATCGCCGAGGAGTCGAGATACGTGGCCGCCAAACGGTCAGCGTTCCTGGCGGCGCAGCCGGGACAGGGCTGCCGAGGGTACCTCTACGCTGTCACCAAGTTCCAGCGGTTCAGGTAGGTCATCGAGGTTGCCGCGGGCGGGATCGATCTCTCCGGCTGCTCGCATCCGCTGTAGTGGGGTTCCAGCGGGCAACGGGGCGAGCTGGGCGACGGGGCGACCTCGGTCGGTAATCTCAAGAATCTCGCCCTGCGCGACGCGTCTCAGCAGCTCGCTGGCTCGCTGCCGCAGTTCTCGTACTCCCACGGAGCCCATGTGTCACTTATAGCACATGAGTCTTCGAACCGAAACTGAAAACGAGACAGTGACACGGCTGACCGTGTCACTGTGGTTGGATAGCGCGGTACATGGCATCCGCGGCGAAGCGGCGGGCAGCGATGGCGCGCAGCATGGCCAGCCGGGCGCGCTCGCGATCCGCGTCGTCACGGATCAGCCGGTCCACGATCTCCACTCCGCGCGCGCCATGCTCTTCCTCTATGCCGCCGGCGTGCACCGCGTAGAACGCCACATCGTGCTCGGACACGTGGTAGTGGCGCTGGTAGGCCTCGGCCATGCGCCCGGAGTGCTCGTGGTTGATGGCCTCGGTGGCGATGGCACCCCCACACAGCGCTTCGAGCGTGGATGCCACCTGCAGGGCAAACAGCTCGCTCTTCTCAATCACGATTTCCGGCAGGTAGCTGGTGTGGAAGAGGTCATCCTCGGAGATGCCCAGCGCCCCCGCAAAGCGCACGAAGAGCAGCGGATGCGCGGTTTGGGTGCCACCCACCGTATCCTGCCCGGCCTCCTCTACGATAGTCGGAATGAGCGCGCGCTGGAGCTCCAATTCCTCTCGCGTGGGGAAGGCGCCGCCCGCGTGCGCCAGCCGCAGCGCGCCATGGCGGATGGTATCCAGCGAGAAGGCGCCCTGCTGGCGCACCACCACGCGCACCTGGTCCTGGCTCAAGTTGCCGGCCCAGATGTCGTGATACAGCGGGTGGTGCAGGAAAGGGTGAATGGTACGCGATTCCTCAATCAACCCTCGGGCGAAACTGCTCATGCCTCACTCCTTCCCCGGTCTATACGTACCGTGACGGGCACCATTGTGCCAGACCGCGGCGTGGGGCCTGGCGCCAGCCCAGCGTTCGCGGGAGCTCCTGCCGCGGGCACGATGCGCCCGGCAGCATGACGGAGTGGGGCACGGCCTGGCTGGGGCGGCGCCTGCACCATCTGCCAACGGCCAGCTCCACCCAGGATGCAGCGGCAGCGCTGGCGGCCGAGGGCGCGGAACACGGTACGGTGGTGCTGGCCGACGAGCAGAGTGGCGGGCGCGGCCGGCTGGGGCGCTCCTACTTCTCGCCGCCCGGCGGGCTGTGGTGCTCCATTGTCCTGCGGCCCGGCTGGCCCGTGGCGCGCCTGCCCCTGCTCATCCTGGCCAGCGGTGTTGCTGTTGCGCAGGCCATACACGGCACCTGTGCGCTGGCGCCACGCTTGAAGTGGCCCAACGACGTGCTGCTGGGGGATCACAAGGTGAGCGGGGCCATGGCCGAAGCCAGCCTCGAAGACGGCGTGGCGCGCACCGTGATCCTGGGCATTGGGATCAACGCCAACATCTCCGCCGATGCCTGGCCGTCAGAGCTGCGTGAGCGCGCCGGCAGCCTGCTGCTCGCCACCGGCTGGCCGGTGGCGCTGCCCCAGCTCACGCGGCACCTGCTGCAAGCGCTGGAGCGGCACTGCGATTCGCTCACGCGCGGCGACTCGGCCGCGATTGTCCGGGCCTGGCGGGCCTGGCCCAACACGCTGGGCCAGGCGGTGAGCGTTCGCCTGACGGATGCGGAAGTAGTAGGCATGGCCGAGGATATCGGTGATGATGGCAGCTTGCTGTTGCGCCTGCCGAACGGCGACCTCAGCATTGTTGCCGCCGGCGACGTATCGCTCAGAAGCTTGGTCGAAAAGCCATGAGGTTGCCCTCAGCCAATTCTGTGTCGGTGCGGCTGAACCTCAGCCGGCGCTCGGCCGGCAACCTGCCCCCGGCTGCCGCCGGCATGTTGCCGGCCAAAACTTCTAGGCTTCGCGGCTGAGCAGGGCGTCCGTCAGGCTTTCGAGCGTTTCTCGATAGCGTGAGGTGAGGCGCGCGAGCACGGCCTTGGCCTGCTGGTTCACGCTATCGGCGTAGGCGTAGGCGCGTTCGATGGCGCTGGAGCGCCGGATGAGATCCAGCGCCTCCTGCACATCATCCTCGCGGTTCGTGCGCGATTCGAGAACCGCTCGGATGGGCGCGGGGTTGATGCCGTCGCTCAAGGCATACAGGATGGGCAGCGTGGCCAGCCCCTGCCGCAGATCCGTGCCCACCGCTTTGCCCAGCCGGGTTTCGTCGGCGGTAACGTCCAGAATATCGTCCACTACCTGGAACACCAGACCCAGAAAGTGCCCGTACTCGCGAAAAGCACCCACATCAGCGGCCGATCGGCCGGCCAGCAGCGCGCCACCCTGGCACGAGGCCGAGAGCAGCGTCGCCGTTTTCAGCTCAATGCGCTTGAGGTAGCCTTCCAGGTCCACGTCGGCCTGATGCGCGGTCATGAGCTCGAACGTTTCTCCCTCGCACACGTTGCCGATGGTTTCGGCGATGAGCGAGATGCAGCGGCTGTCGTCCAGCTCGGCCAGCGCGGCGGCCACCTTGGCGAAGAAGAAGTCGCCCACCAGCAGCGCCACGTTGTGGCCCCACTTGGCGTTCAGCGTGGGCACGCCGCGCCGCAGGGGCGCATCATCCAGCAGGTCATCATGCACCAGGCTGGCGGTGTGAGTCAGCTCCACGGTGAGGCCCCACAGGATGAGCTTGTCCGTCACCGCGGCACTGTTGTCGGCAGCCAGCAGGCAGAGCGCCGGCCGCAGCCGCTTGCCAGGGCTGCTCAGGATGTAGCCGGAGGTCTCAGCCACCAGATCCACCTTGGAATTGGCAACGGCTGTGAAGCGCTCCTCTACAGCGCGAAGATTCCGCCGAATTTCCGGCGGAAATTCAAACGACGTGGGCACCCACTCTCCTCATTTGCGGTCACGGCAGGTGGTGACGACGAGCGCTGGCCGAAGTGGAGCATATCATTGGCCAGCCTGGCAATCATTGCGCGATGCGTCATAGCGCGCAGGCAAATCGCGAAAGCGCCTGCTCCTTGCCTCCAGTGCTGGTACCATCTGATAAACGCGGCGGGTTCACGCCAACACGATCCTGATCGAGTGATCTAACAGGAGCTGCAGCCCAGTGAAAGTCACATGCCCCCAGGAGAGTTTGAGCAAGGGGTTGGCGACCGTTGGCCGCGCAGTGGCGGCCCGCAGCACGATGCCCATCCTCAGCAACATACTCCTGGCAACCGATGGCACGCGGCTCCGCCTTTCGGCTACGAACCTGGAGATCAGCATCAACTGCTGGGTGCAGGCTGAGATCGAGCAGGAAGGGCGCATCACCGTGCCGGCACGGCTGCTCACCGACTTTGTGAACTCGCTCCCCTCCGCCCCGGTGGACATGGCGCTGAATCCCACCAACCGCGTGGTCAACATGAAGTGCCTGCGTACCGAGGGCAACCTGCGAGGCGTGAGCGCGGACGAGTTCCCGGCTGTACCGACGGTGCAGGCCGGCGTTGTGATGCGTCAGCAGGGGCAGGCGCTGAAGGAGATGATCAACCAGGTGGCCATTGCCGCCGCCACGGACGATTCGCGCCCCATCTTCACCGGCGTGCTCACCACCTTCCGCGGCACCGACGTCACCATGGTGGCGGCGGATGGCTTTCGCCTGGGCCTGCGCAGCACGGAGCTGGCCGAAGGCGCGCCGGAAGAGCTGGTGATCATCATTCCCGCGCGATCGCTCCTGGAGCTGGCGCGCATCCTGCCGGACGGCAAGGGGCAGGATGAGTTCGTGGAGATCGCCGTGACACCCAACAAGAACCAGGTCATCTTCCGCACGGCCACGGTAGAGCTCGTGTCGCGCCTGCTGGAGGGGCAGTTCCCCAACTACAAGCAGATCATGCCCAAAGAGTGGAAAACCCAAGCGGTAGTGGCCACCAGTGCGCTCCTCAATGCCACCAAAACCGCCTCCTTCTTCGCGCGCGAGAGCGCCAACATCGTCCGCCTGAAATTCGATGCGTCCGAAGTGACGGTGAGCGCCACATCCAGTGACCTCGGCGACAACGAGTCCGTGATCGACGCGGTGGTGGAGGGCGATCCGGCCGAGATTGCCTTCAACGCGCGCTACCTGGCCGATGCACTGAGCGTGCTTGACTCGGAGCAGGTGCGGGTGGAGGTGATGAACCCCTCCGCTCCGGGCGTGATCAAGCCCGTGGATTCCACGGACTACGTGCACGTCATCATGCCCATGGCGACGGCGCACTGAGAGATCGCTGAGGCTGCCGCTCGGCTTTGATCCATCTGTCGCTGGACAATGGAGTTTGTGAGGAGCCAAGCTGCTGCCTCGGCGTCAACCTCTCACTGAGACAGGATGCTCAGGACTCCTCAAGGGTTGTGAGGACGAGCGGCCCTGATGCTGTGATCGCCACCGTGTGTTCCACATGCGCCGCGAGGCTGCCATCAACCGTGCGAATGGTCCAGCCGTCTGCACCCACGCGGCAGCGATCGTCGCCGCCAGCCATGAACATGGGCTCCAGCGCCAGGACGAGGCCCGGCTTCAGGCGCATGCCGGTTCCCGCCTGGCCGATGTTCGCCACGGAGGGGTCCTCATGCATTTGGCGTCCAATGCCGTGACCGCCGAAATCGCGAGGGATGCCGCAGCCAGCATCTCGGCCAAGATGTTCGATCGCGCCGGCGATATCGCCTAAGCGACCGTCCGGCCGGGCAGCGGCGATCCCGGCCGCGAGGGCCGCCGCGGCGAGTTCGATCAGGTGCTCAGCTTCAGGATTCGACCGGCCCACGGTGTAGCTGATCGCGGCGTCGGCACAGAACCCGTGCAGGTGCACCGCGCAGTCAATGCTCACCAGGTCCCCCTCGCACAGGCGAGAACGATCGGGAATGCCGTGGATCACCACATCGTTCAGCGAGGTGCAAATGGCGGCCGGATAGGGTGTCGGGGCCCACGACGGATGGTAGTGGAGGAAGGTTGGGCGCCCTCCGGCAGCTCGAATCGTTCGCTGAGCCACGCGGTCCAGCTCCGAGAGCGACACCCCAACGGCGGACGCCCCCTGCACCGCGGAGAGTGTGCGCGCGACCACGCGTCCCGCGTCTCGCATGAGGCCGATCTCGCGCTCGCTCTTGAGCTCGATGACTGCCACAAGTAAAAGTATACTGGTATGCTTATCCCGAAGTGGTTCGTTCGCGGTTGAGCCGGGATGAGCGGCAGCGCGGTCTGGAACTTTGGGAAACCTTACGGGCTGCCCGGGGTAGCCGCAGTGCCGTGGACATTGCCGCCAGCGCCGGCGTGTCCGTCGAGACGGTGCGGAAGATCGAACACGGGCTGGTGCCGACGCCCACGTTCTTCACGGTCGCGGCCATCGCGCAGGCGTGCGGTGTCAGCCTGGACCAGCTCGCCAGCGAGATGAGGATGCGTATTTCAGATGTGGCACCGCACCTGCGCACCACAGCGTGATCTGCGCGCGACTTGGCCGTCTGGCTTGGGTCCCGCGG
>JBOGTU010000221.1:0-30920 GCA_050695655.1 Chloroflexota bacterium
TTGCCATGGGCACGAACGTCACACTCACGCCCAGCTGCCTCGCCAGGGCGCGCGCCAGCGTGGGATCGATGCCGCTGAAGGTGCCGTCGGCCGCCACGAACTCCAGCGGCGGAAAGCTGGCATCTAATCCCACCCGCAGCGTCCCCGCCCGCTGCACCGCCGCCAGCGAGACGTCTGGCGGTGGCGGGGCACAGGCGGTCATGACCAGGGTCAGCAACAGCGCCAGCAGCAGGGGCCCCGGTCTGGCGTGCGCCCACCTGGTGTGCGCACATGGCCGCTCTGCACTCACGCCGTGCCTGTCGCCAGCTTCTGCAGAGCCAGGTAGAGCGGCGTGGGGCTGAAATCGCTGCGAACCAGGCTCCAGTTGTCATTGTAGGTGTGGGTCACCGCGGGCAGGCGGAACTCCCAGAAGCAGAGCGTGGCCAGCCACGGCCAGTGCTCGGCCAGTTGCACCGCCTGCACCGAGTAGCGCACCTGCTCGGTGGGCGACACGGCCCGAATCCAGCGTGGGAAGTCATTCCAGCCAGTCTCCGTCACGTACACCTGCTTGGCGCCGTCGCCGTTGGCCACCATCACCTGGCGCAGCAGTGTCACCCGTTGGAAGTTCACCACGCCCACCGCGGCCGGCTGTTCCGGCGGATTCTGCCAGCCGTAGGTATGGGCTGCCAGGCCATCAAAGAAGGGCGCCGCGCCCGCCGCGTACAGCCGCCGCAGGTAGACCGTGTCCTCCAGCGCGGCTGGGCTCTGCTCGATGGTTGGTGCCAGCGGCGCCGCCAGCACCAACACATTCGGGTCGGCCAGTTTCGCGGCCCGGTAGCTGAGCTTCAGCAGTTGGGAATAGGCGCCGGGATCCGGAGTCCGGTAGCCCCATTCATAGGCCAGGTTGGGCTCGTTCCAGATGATGCAGGCGGCGATCTTGCCGCGGTAGCGCTTCACAAACGCCGCCACGTAGCGCGCGTAGTCCGCATAGTGGCCGGGGTCAAGGTACGTATCGGCCGTGTCCTTGGGGCGCGCCCACTGGGGCACCGCGTCCAGCCGGGCAATGACCTTGAGGCCCTGGCGCTGGGCGTGATCGATCACCAGGTCGGTGTGTGCCCAGTCCCACT
This sequence comes from Chloroflexota bacterium, assembly GCA_050695655.1. Classification (GTDB taxonomy): domain Bacteria; phylum Chloroflexota; class JAJPGV01; order JAJPGV01; family JAJPGV01; genus DATKQD01. The sequence goes on from JBOGTU010000221.1 coordinate 1,107, forward strand.
GGTTGGGGCCATCGCGCTGCACGTAGTTCCAGGGGAAATACTCCACGTCCCACGCGGCGCGCATCTGGCGCACCATCTCCAGCGTCCGCTGGATCTTGGTCTGCTCCACCTCATCCGTCAGTCGCGTGTGTACGCCCAGGATGGGAATGCTGGTATGCACCTGCCGCTGGGGGCCCAGCCGCGGGTGGTTGGGGTTGCGCCACGGCACAACGAGCAGCACCCACACCGCCGCCAGCGCTCCCGCGACCAGCAGCCCCAGCGCCACCCAGGGCCGGTGATGGCGCCACCACTTCCGCCATTGGGCAGCCAGCGGCCGTGCGCGTCTCAACAGAAGAGAGCGTAGCCGCTCCTCTGGGCCGCGGGCGCCGAGCTCAGTTCGACGCGGCTACGGCATTCTGGCGGGCCAGCCTGCTAGGAGGGGTTGCGGAGCAGAGAATGGTGTCGTGTTCACCGTGAGTCGCGGAGCGCCTTGAATGCTCGAGATGCCTCAGGCAGCGCCAGGGCCAGCACCGCCGCCGCGGCCAGCGTGGCGATGATGCAGTAGCCGCACCACGCCTTTTCCTTCCGAGGCATCAGCGAGAAGTAGTAGGAGCCGCCAACCATGTCCGTCGCCGCCTTGCCGGCTGCCAGCAGCGCTATCCAGGGAGGGCGTTGCAGCCTGCCAAACGCCGCCAGCGGCAGGTTGGCGGCAAAGTCCAGCACGGCCAGAGGGCCGTCGGGCGCCCCCAGCCGGTAGGCAAAGTACGACGAATTGACCTTGTCGGCGTCGAAAGACTTCAGCGGCGGATCCCACAGATGGTTGATGATGCCAGTCTGAAACAGCGTTGCCGCTGACATGCTGGCCATACCCAGCAGTGAGAAGCAGATGATGGCCCGCCGGCGCTGAAGATCGGCACCATCGCCCCGCTGGAGCTGGTCACGAAGCGACTCCGCCCTCAACTGGCGCACGCCTCGCAACGCCCGCAAGTAGAAGGCCAGGCCAAGCTATCGAGGAGGAAGCTGGCCCCTGATGTGCGGGCGCAGCGGAGTCCAGCGCCAATCGGCCGGATATCGATAGCAGAATGAGGCCTGGAGGGAGATGTCAACATGTCCAAGCCCGTCGAGGAACAGGTTGTCGTTATTACCGGGGCGACCAGCGGAGTGGGTCGGGCGTGCGCACGGGCGTTTGGCTCCAAGCATGCCAAGGTGGCGCTGATTGGGCGTGGTGAAGAGGCCTTGAACCTAGCGGCTGAAGAGGTGCGACAGTCTGGTGGCGAGGCACTGGTGCTGCCGCTGGATGTGGCCAACAGCGATGCTGTCGAAAATGCCGCGGCTGAGGTGGAGCAGCGATGGGGCCGCATCGACAGCTGGGTCAACGATGCCATGGTCACCATGCTCGCTCCGGCCATGCAGATGTCCATGGAGGAGTTTCGCCAGATCACCAGCGTGAACTACCTCGGCTGCGTTTACGGCACCATGGCGGCACTCAAGCGCATGGTCCAGCGGGACGACGGCACGGTCGTCCAGATCTGCTCGGCGCTGGCGTATCGATCTATCCCGCTGCAGAGTGCTTACTGTGCCACCAAGGCGGCTATGCGCGCGTTCAGCGATTCGGTGCGAACCGAGCTGCTGCATGATGGCAGCAAAGTGCGGATCTCGGTCTTGATCCTGCCGGCTGTCAACACGCCGCAGTTCAATCACGTCAAGTCGCTCATGGCCCGTCACCCGCAGCCGGTGCCGCCCATCTATCAGCCGGAGCTGATTGGCCGCGCGGCGGTGCATGCCGCCGAGCACGATGTACGCGAGATGACCATCGGCTGGGGTGCGCTTAAGGCGACGCTCGGCCAGAAGGTCATTCCCGGTTTGCTGGACCGCTACCTGGCCAAGACCGGCTACGAGTCGCAGATGACGCAGCAGCCGATGAGCCTGAACCGGCCAAACAATCTCTTTGCGCCGCTGCCGGGCGACCCGGGGTGTCACGGCGCGTTTGACTCACGCTCGAAAAGCGGCAACCTGGAGTACTGGCTGCGCACGCATCCACTCCTATTGGCCGCCGCGGCCGTGGGCATGTCCGCGCTGACGGGGCTGACCGCCTGGCAACAGGGCGGGAAGCTGGTCAAGCTGGCAGGCACATCCACCGTACGACAGAATCTAGGGGGGGCCAGGGACAATCGTATCCAGCACGACGGCAGCGCGCCGGGCCCGCTGCGCCGCATCTGGGAGGACGCGCGCGAAGAGCTATCCATGTGACGTGCGCTCCGTCCCCGTGCGCCTCCCTCCCCTCCCCTCCCCTCCGCTCCGTGGGGCCAGCAGTCTGGGCGGCGAGTTTGTTAGCGCTGGCCCTCGTGGGCCTCAAAAGCCTTGGCGATTGCGTCGCGGACGAGGCCCTGCGACTGCGCACTGTGTGCCACCGCGCGGGCGTAAGCCGCTTCCACGCCCGGCAGCTGGCCTTTGTAGCGCGGCATCACCTCGCGCGCCAGCAGCTCGTAGCTGCGGCGCTGGTCCTCGCGCGTGGCCCAGTCCTGCGCCATCACCATCAGGCCACCGAAACCGCCACTGGCCTCGTCCAGCTGGTCGATGGCGGCGATGCAATCATCGGGCGTGCCGACAATCCAGCTGCCGGAGTCCACAATCGCATCCACAGCGCGGCTTTCCGGCACGCCCTCCGGCAGCGCCCGCCCCAGCACGTCGCGCTGATAGTGCGACAGCCAGCGCACAGCCGGCTCGCGAATCTGGCGGATGGCCTCGGCGCGGGTTTCGGCCAGGTGCACATTCATCACCAGCCGCCAGTCCTCACGGTGCGCCGCACGGCCGGCTTTGGCCGCGGCCTCCTCCAGCACGCCCCACTGCGCCTTCAGGTCCACGGCGCCGCGCAAGCCCATGAACAAGCCCATGGACAGCAGCCCAGCGCCATGCTTGCCCGCCAGCAGCGGACCGGCGGGCGACTGCATCGAGGCCACCGCCACGGGCATGTGCGGCTGGGTGAAGGGCCGCAGCTGCAACCCAGCGTTGTTCAGGGTGAACCAGTCCGTCTTCACGGTGATGGGTTCCGTCTCCGTGAACAGCCGCAGAATGGCCTCCAGTGCCTGGTCCATCATGGGCCGCGTACGCGCCGGCTCGATGCCCAGCATGATGGCATCCGTGGGCAGTGCACCTGGTCCCACGCCGAACAGCACCCGGCCGCGCGTGAGGTGATCCAGCAGCACCATCCGGTCGGCGACGATCAGCGGGTGGTGGTACGGCAGGCTGAATACGCCTGTACCCAGGCGGATGTGCTTGGTGCGCTCGGCCGCCATGGCGATGAAGATGTCCGGCGCGCTGATGGTTTCCCAACCCGCGCTGTGGTGCTCGCCAATCCAGGCCTCGTCGTAAGCCAGCTCGTCCAGCCACTGCACCAGCTCCATGTCCCGCTGCAGCGCCAGCGTAGGGTGCTCCGTCGGCGCGTGGAAGGGCGCCATGAACATGCCGAAGCGCTTGAATTTCACCGCGGAGCCCATCACCATGCCCGCTGAGCCCGGCCGGCATTCGGCCTGCGCTCCAGGTGGCGCGGCAGGCCCACCTGGCCCTGATTCGCCATCTGTTCATTGGGGAGCAGCGCCGGCCGCCGGTATTCCCTGAGCAGCGCGCCCCTGGGCGTGGCTGGCCCCACACGGGTCATGAGCTCGGTTTGTTCGCTGGTCAACATATGCGTATTGTGCGCCATGCAGCGCACGGTCGCGCAGATGGATGGCAGGCAGATGGCATGATCGTCCGCGTCGGCATTGGCGGGCAGCCATCCCGAACACGCGACAGGTGGCAACGAGAGAAGTGGAAGCACTGCTGCAAGGTAAGCGCGCGCTCATCACGGGCGCAGGCAACGGCATTGGGCGGGCAGTGGCACGGCTGTTCGCGGAGGAGGGCGCCTCGATCGCCGCGATAGACCTGCTGGGCGATCTGGCTGGCGAAGTGGCAGAGGAGCTCCGCGCCGCTGGCGGCCGGGCCGTGAGCTACCAGGCCGATGTGGCGGCTGAGGGTGACGTGGAGCGCGTGGTGGCCGCGGCTACGCGCGAGCTGGGCGGGCTGGACATCCTCATCAACAACGCCGGCGTCACCGGCGGCGGTAACGCTTCGCTGCAGGAGATGAGCCTGGAGCGCTGGGACCGCACCCTGGCGGTGAACCTGCGCGCCCACCTGCTGCTGGCCCAGTCCACATTCCCCTGGCTGTCACGCCAGGGCGGCGCCATAGTCGGCACCGCCTCCTCCGCCGGGGTCACCGGCCTGCCCGGCTCGGGCGACTACGGCGCCAGCAAGGCCGGCGTCATCATGCTCACCCGGCAGCTCGCCGCGGAGTGGGGCCGGTTCGGCATTCGGGTGAACTGCATCTCGCCCGGCATCACCGATACGGGCTTCGGCCGGCCTCGCCAGCGCGGCCAGGAGCGCGCCCCGCGCGACCCCGCCTTCTATGACTTCCGCAAGCAGTGGATTCCGCTGGGGCGCCCGGCGCAGGCGGAGGAGATGGCGAAGGTGATGCTGTTCCTGGCGTCGGACCTGGCCAGCTACGTGAGCGGCGTGAACGTGCTGGTGGATGGCGGCGAGCTGGCCAACCTCAAGCAGGCGCTGCGCGGTGGCTGAGGCGGCCGAGCAAACAGCCCAACCCTGGAACGGCCGCTTCTTCGAGGACTTCTCGGTGGGCCAGGTGCTGCGGCACCGCCTCGGGCGCACCATCCTGGAGGCGGATAACGCCTGGTTCACCCTGTTGACCCTCAACACCAACCAGGTGCACTTCAACGCCCAGTACGCGCAGCGCTCGCCTTACGGCCGCATCCTGGTGAACTCCGGCTTCACCATCGCGCTGGTGCTGGGCCTGAGCGTGAGCGACATCAGCGAGAACGCCATGGCTAACCTGGGCATGGACGCGATTCGCCTGCCATACCCCGTGTTCGTGGGCGATACGCTCTACGCCGAAAGCCTGGTCACAGCGGTGCGGGAGTCCCGCTCACGCCCGTATGCCGGCATTGTGAGCGTGCATACGCGCGGCTTGAACCAGGACGGCGCCGTGTGCATCACGTTCGACCGCTCGGCCATGATCTACAAGCGCGACGCACCCCAGGCGCGCGCCATCTTCCCCCAGGCCGCCGAGCCTCTGCAGCCGCCAGCGTAGAAGTTTGGTGTTCCTGGGCAAGGCGTCCATCCCCCCGGCAAATTTGCCGACCAGGCTTCTCGCCACTGCTACACTCAGCGCAAAATTTCGGGACGGGGGTGAACAGGTGCGGAGATTCGCGGCGCTCATTCTCGCGGCTGGCGTGTGGCTGCCGCTGGCACCTCAGGCCCTGGCGCAAACCGCTCCGCTCACCTGCGCCAACACCACCGGCCCTACCGTCACCATCACGGATACGTCGTACTCGCCCGCCACCGTCACCGTGGGTGTGGATCAGAGCGTGACGTGGGTGAACCAGGGCCAAAACGTCCACTCCGCCGTTACCGACGCGGGCATGAACCCCAGCTTTGACAGCGGTGGTTTGGGGCCCGGCCAGAGCGCCTGCATCGTCTTCACCAACGCGGGTACCTTCACGTACCACTCCTCGATCGATCGCGTCATCAGCAACAACGGCGGCGTCATCACCACCAGCTATTCGCTCACCGGCACCGTGGTCGTTCAGAGCGCCGCGCCCGCGGCCGCTGCACCCGCGACGGCGCCGGCGCCAGCATCGACGGCGAGCCAGCCCTGCCAGTTTGTGCTCGGCTTTGAAACGCTGGCCGCGGCGCTGCCTCAGGTTGGCCAGTGCCAGGACAATCAGCACGGCGATGGCACCAGCAGCGGCAACCAGATCCAGCACACGACTTCAGGCGGCCTGCTGGTGTGGCGCAAGGCCGATAACTGGACCGCCTTCACGGATGGTTACCGCACCTGGGTGAATGGACCCAACGGCATCCAGGAGCGCCTCAATACGCAACGCTTCCCCTGGGAGCACGATGTCGTGACAGCGCCGGCGCCTGCCGCTCCCGCGCCAGCTCCAGTCGCCGCCACCACACCCGCGCCAACGCCCACCACCAACACGGTGCAGCTCACCGATGCCAACGGCTTTTCACCGAACCCACTCACCGTGCCGGCCGGCACCGCCGTCACCTTCACCAACCAGGGGCCTTCGGTCCACTCCGTCGTGAGCGACAAGGGCGTGTCACCAATCTTTGACAGCGGCGGCCTGGGGCCTGGCCAGAGCTGGAGCTACACCTTCAGTACGCGGGGCACGTATACCTACCACTCCTCCATCGATCAGATCAACAACACCGATTCCACCACCGGGCTGACCTACATCACGTACAAGTACACCGGCACGATCACCGTCGACTAGCAGCCGTAAAAGTTTGTTGCCGCCCGCGCGGCTGATTCGCCGAAGATCTCGGCCCTCACTCGTTCCTGGGGGACGGCGGTAATCGGCTTCTACGTAGCCCTCGTCGTAGTACTGTCACGACTTGATGCCGGGACTCACGCAACTTGCCGGCGGATACGTCCGACCGCCCTTTGCTATGGTTCTCGATACGGCAGGCTGCCGCGCAAACTTGGCTCAGGTGGCTCTCGTGGAGGCGCGTTACCGCTACGGCCGCTGGGACGGCACCCAGGAATTTGAACCGTTCACCGCCAGCGACCTCATGGATGAGTTGGCCGATCGCATGCTGGACGACGGCGACCTGTGGTCCGCCATGCGCGACATGCTCCAGCGCGGCACCAACTTGCGTGAAGGCCGCCGCATGTCCGGCCTGCGCGACCTGCTGGAGCGCCTGCGCGATAAGCGCCAGCAGTGGCTCCAGCGCTACAACCTGAACTCCCTCATGGACGACCTCAAGGACAAGCTGGAGCAGGTCGTCCAAACCGAGCGCGAGGGCATCCAGGAACGCGTGAGCAACCAGGACCAGGGCGCGGAGGAGCAGCTCCGCAAGATGCTGGAGAACATGGCCAGCAAGCACCTGGAGCAGCTGGACCAGATGCCGGGCCAGGTGGGGGGCCGCATTCAGGCCCTGCGCGACTACGAGTTCATGGACCAGAAGGCCCGCCAGCAGTTCGACGAGCTGCTCGAATCCCTCAAAGAGCAGATGCTCCAGAACTACTTCCAGGGGCTCAAGCAGGGCATCGGCGCCATGACACCGGAGCTCATGGCCCAGGCGCAGGAGATGCTGCGCGACCTGAACGACCTGCTTGCCCGCCACCGCCGGGGCGATGACTCCGGCTTCGAGCAGTTTATGGCTCGCTGGCGCCAGTTTTTCCCGAACGGCATTGAGAGCGTGGAGCAGCTGGCCGAGTACATGCAGCGGCAAATGGCGCAGATGCAGTCGCTGCTGAACTCCATGACGCCCGAGATGCGCCAGGAGCTGGAGGGCATGCTGGCCCCGCTGTTCCAGAACCCGGAGCTGCAGCGCGAAATGGCCGAGCTCATGGCCAACCTGGATCGCCTGTTCCCGGACGCGCGCGGCGAGCCGTTCCCCTTCTCCGGAGACGATCCCGTCACCCTCCAGGAAGCCATGCGCCTCATGGGCGACATGAATGGCCTGGACCAGCTGGAGCGCGAAGTGTTCGAGGCCGCCCGCTCCAACGACCCCTCGGCCTTGGACGTGGACGAAATTGGCCGGCTGGTAGGCGACGAGGCCAAGAAGATGGCCGAGGAGCTGCGCGACTTCGCCCGCATGCTGGAAGAATCCGGGCTCATCCGCCGCAAGGGCAAGGAGTGGGAGCTCACGCCGCGCGCCATGCGCAAGATTGGCGAGCGTGCCCTGGAGGACATCTTCGGCCGCATCGATCGCGGCCTGGCGGGCGATCACTCGCTCGCCCGCTTTGGGTGGGGCACTGAGCGGCTGGACGACACCAAAACCTACACCTTTGGTGATGCCTTCACGCTGGATGCCCAGCAGAGCGTGATGAATGCCCTGCGCCACCACGGCCCCTCGCGCCCCCTGCACATGGCCGAAGAGGACTTCGAGGTGTACCGCTCCTCATCGATCAACCAGTGCTCTACCGTCATCATGCTGGACATGAGCTATTCCATGCTCATGGCCGGGCGCTTTCAGGCCGGCCGCAAGGTAACACTGGCGCTGGACAGCCTGATCCGCTCCAAGTTCCCGCGCGATTCGCTGCAGGTGGTTGCATTTTCGTACTTCGTGCTGCCGCTGGAGCCGCACATGCTGCTGGACAGCTACTGGGTGGACCCGCGCGGAACCGATTTCCCCGAAGCCTTCCGGCAGGCCCGCGCGCTGCTGGGCAAGCGCAAGGGCGGCACCAAGCAGATCATCATGATCACGGATGGTGAGCCCCACGCCAACAGCGGGGGCTGGGGCGCCGGCGAGCCCTGGAGCTACCGCCAAGCCATGGCCGATACGTTTCGCGAGGTTACCCGCTGCACACGCGAGGACATCACCGTCAACATCTTCATGATGGACCGCGATCCGGGCCTCACCGCCTTCGTGAAGACCATGGCCAAGATCAACCGCGGGCGCACATTTTATGTCAATCCCAGCCGGCTGGGTGAGTACGTCATCGTCGATTACGTGAAGAACCGCCGGAAGGCGGGCTGACTGCTGGCCGCGCCACCTCCTTACGCGACGATCACGAGGGCACAGGACCGGCCAGGGTTGGAGTTGTGGTTCGGCACGTTTCCTGAGATTGGCCGGCCGGCGCGGCTGGCTGCGCTGCTGGAGGCGGAGGGTTGGGATGGCCTGGCCCTCACGGACTCGCAGAGCCTGGCGGGCGACGTGTTCGTGGGCCTGGCGCTCGCGGCACACACTACCCGGCACCTGAAGCTGGCCACCGGCGCCACCAACCTCAGCACGCGACATCCGGCCGTCGTGGCCGCGGCCATGGCCACGGTGCAGGCGGAATCCTCCGGCCGCGCGGTGCTGGGTGTAGCGCGCGGCGACTCCGCGCTGGCCTACCTGGGGCGGCCGCCGCAGCCACTGGCCGGCTTCGGCACCGGCTTGGAGCAGCTCCAGGCGTACCTCCGGGGCGATGCGGTGGATGTGGAGGGCTACGCCAGCCGCATCGAATGGCTGGCCCGCTCCCGGCAACCCAAAGTGCCCGTCTCCGTGGCTGCCACCGGTCCGCGCATCATCGGGCTGGCCGCGCGGCTCGCGGAGCGCGTCACCTTCTCAGTCGGTGCGCAGGTCGAACGGCTCCAGTGGGCTATGCAGCGGGCGCGTACCGCGCGGAGCGCGGCCGGGCTCGACCCCACCGGCGTGCGCCTGGGCGCCTACGTGAACGCGGTTGCCCACCCCAACGTGGAGCGCGCGCGCGAGCTGGTGCGGGGCCGGCTCGGCGTGTACGCCCGCTTCGCCAGCATGCACCAGAACGCGCTGCACACCCTCGCCGAGGCCGACCGCGCGGAGGTGCAGCGCCTGGCCGGCCACTACGACATGGCGCAGCACGGCACCGCCACCGCGCACCATGCCGAGCAGCTGGACGCCGCGTTCATCGACCGCTTCGGCATCGCTGGCCCGTCGGAGCTGGTCGCGGACCGCCTGCTGGAGCTGCGGGAGCTCGGGCTGGATCACGTGATCGTGGTGGGCCATGGGCGCGACGCACCGTTCGAGATTTTGGCGGAATCGATCAGGCGTTTTGGCCGCGAAGTCATCCCACAGCTGAAATAGGCAACCTCCCGCGCGTATAATCGCCTGGCGGCTGGCGCGCGGGGGTCGCGCCGGTGCGGGGAGGGCCGCCATGGCGGATGAATCGGTCTACGCGCTGCGTCAGGAGCTCACGGAGCTGCAGGTGCAGCTGCTGCGCAAGCGCAGCGAAGTGTCCAACCTCAGCGTGGGCTACCGTCGTGCCGAAGACGGCGTGGGCGCCATTCCGCTGCCACCGCTGCTGCGCAACCTCACCACCGCGCGCGATGCGCTGCAGGATTTGGAGCGCCGCGCCAAAGCGCTGGAGGATCAGATACAGCTGCTCGAATCCACCCCTGCCGCGGGATAAAAGCTTGTCCGGAAACCTGCCGCGACAGCCGCTCCGGGCGGCGCTGGAACATCGTTCCAATTCGAAGTGGCTGCCCTGCGCGGCCGGTCGAAGGCCGCTGATGGCGCCGCGGCCAAGCCTCTGAAGCGCCCTCCAGATGCGCTGGCAGGCGGCCTCCGGGCTGCTGATCATCAGTGGCGTGTTCACCTATCAGGTGTTCTGGTGGCTGCAGGGCCGCGTGATGGGCCACTTCAATCCAGCGCGACCAGTGAGGCCCAGGGCAACCATCCATCGCCGCCTCCGCCGGCTGCACTGGCTGGCGCGGCTGGGTGGCGCCCCGCGAACGCGCCGCCACGCGCGCTGAACGGGTGCCCCCGGCGCGGCGAGCCGCGCTTCATCTGAGCTCTGCCCAAATCACCCATCACCATCAGGCCGCGCGATCCGTTTGAGGGAGAGAGAAATTGGCACTGCCGGCTCGGGCCGGGTCACGCGCAGGGAGAGGGGCCACCATGCTGGGCGCAACGCAATTCGAAGCTGAACACAACCCACGCACACCGCGCTACTTGCCGCTCACCTATTACCTGGGGGTGCCCGCGCGGCACGCGCGGCGCCTTCCTCCGCTGGCCGTGGCGCTCTTCCTCATCCTTCCCGCACTGGCTGGCATACTCCTGCTGCTGCAGCCCTGACAGGCGTTTCAGCCACGGGCCGACTGCTCAGGCGCGGCGGTCGATCGGCTCCAGCTCGCCTTGCAGAATCTCGCGCGCAGCTTCGATGTGCCGCAGGAGCAGGGCGGCCCACTCCTCGCGAATGTGCTTCTCAGTCGTATCGACCATCAGCCGGCCTACCGCCGCGCGGATCACCGCCTTAAGGCGCGGCACTTCCTGGATGCGCTGCTCGATGCGTGCCCGCAGGTCCGCGTTTTCCGCCCTCAGCTCCACCAGCCGCTCCAGCGCCTCATCCTTGTAGCGCACCTGGCGCTCGTGCTCCTCCAGCGCAACCCAGTTCTCCGCCACAATGTCCGCCATAAGCCGGTGCTCTCGGGTGTTGCGCGGCACGGCGGCAAAGCCGTAAAACTCGCTCAGGTCCTTCACCAGGGCATCCAGCGCCCGGCGGCTGCCGAACCCGCGCCGGCGGGGACGCGGCGGAGGGCTGTCCTCCGCCTCCAGCGGGGCTTTGGGCGCTTGCGTGCGCTTGACAATGGCGGCGGTGGCCAGTTCCTTGATGCGCTCGGGGGGGAGTTGCTGCTCGGCCGCCACTGCCAACATTGTAGCGGCGTCGCTACACTTTTGCGCAATGGAGGGCGCTGTCCGTCCGCTGCGGATCATGGTGGTGGATGACGAATCGCTGATCGTCATGGCTCTGCACGATCAGCTCGAGTACCTCGGCCACCAGGTGGTGGCTACGGTGGATACTGGCGAGGAAGCGGTAGCGCTGGCCAGCCAGCTGCAACCGGACCTCGTGCTCATGGACGTGCACATGAGCGGAATGGATGGGCTGGATGCCGCCGCCGCCATCAACCAGCTGCGGCCTACCCCGGTCATCATCCTGACCGGCTACTCGGACAAGACGATGATGGATGTCGCACGGGAGTGCGGTGTGGTGTCCTACATGGTCAAGCCCATCGACATGGAGGATCTGCGCCACGCCGTGGACACCGGTTTCCATGTGTTTGAGATGGAGCAGCAAGCCACCAGGGGCGAGCCGCCGCCCGCGCAGTGAGCCGCTCGCTGGCCGCGGAGCCGGCAGGCATCACTCCGCGGCCGTGTCACCTTTGCGCAGCGCGCGCAGGAACTTGTCCCGAATGCCGTCGGAGATGCCGGCCATGTGGCCGTGGTTCCACACGTTGATCATCTCCGCCAGGATGCAGATGGCGATCTCCGCCGGTGTTTGCGCCCCGATGTCCAGGCCAATGGGCGCCCGCACCTTGGCCAGGTCGTCCACGGACACACCCTCATCCTTCAGCAGCTTGAGCACGGCGTACACGCGCCGGCGGCTGCCGATCATCCCGATGTACGCGGCCGGCTTCTGGATGACCTTGCGCAGCGAGAGCACATCATGCCGGTGGCCGCGAGTGACCAGCACAATGAAGGTGCTGGGCCCAATGTCCAGCGAGGTGATGGCTGGCTCGTAGTCCTCCACCATAATGCGGTCTGCCGTGGGAAAGCGCCCGCGGTTGGCAAACGTGGTGCGATCATCGATCACCACGACCTCGTACTCCAGCATCTTGGCCATGGCCGCCAGCGGCAGCGCAATGTGGCCGGCGCCAACCACGATGAGCGTGGGCGGCGGCATGAACAGCTCGAAAAAGACCTCAACGCTCTGGCCCTGAGGCAACTCGAAGGTCTGGGTGGTAGGCTGCCGGCGCTCCATCACCCGGCCAAGCTGGGCTTGCGCCTGCTCGTCCAGCTCAGGTGCGCCAAGGGAGCCGCTGCGCTGCCCGTCGTGCGTCACCACCATCTTGGTGCCCAGGCGCACCGGCCCGCGGCCAGCCACCTTCACCACGGTGGTGAGCGCCGCGGCGCGATGCGCCTTCAGCGCCGCGTTGATGGCGCCCGTGAACTCCAGCACGGGGTAGCTTAGGAGCGCTCGGGCGTTTCCGGGACGTACCAGGGCTCGACGAAGATGTCGAAGTGCCCGCCGCACACCGCCTCAGTCTTCATGGCGATGTCATCGGTGAGGTCCACGTGCACCATCTGAGGCTCGCGTGTCTCGATCACGTCCACCGCGGCGCGGAACACATCGGCTTCGCCGCAGCCGCCGCCCACGGTCCCATCGAACTCGCCGCTCCGGCGGATGAGCATCTTGGCGCCCACCTCGCGCGGAACGGATCCCTTGGCGCTCACAATCGTGGCGACGGCAACAGTCTCGCCGCTTTTGATCAGCTCTTCAACCTTCTTGTAGAAATCTGCCACAGCTTGATTCTAGCGAGTGCAGGCCGCGCCGCCACATGGCCGTATGATGGCGCCATGGGAGCGCCGCCCGAGCAGGTTGTGGCAGGAGACGCCGCGCACGAGAAGCGCCGCGCACCGCGTGCCATTGTCGACATTGATGGGCAACTGGCGGTAGGCGGGGCCACCCTGTTCGGCACCATCCACGACCTGTCATTCACTGGCAGTCTGTTCATTACCCAGGATCTGCTGAACATCGCCGCCGGCGCCAGCGCGGTGCTCACGTTCGTGCTGCCCAACTCCACCGCCTGGTTCAAGCCCCAGGTCGAAGTGCGGCGTACCACCACCTTTCCCCGGCCCTTCGGGCAGGCGGCGCAAGCCGTCGGCTTCGCCTTCTCCGGCCTGCAGCCAAACGAGGAGCGCGCCATTGCCCTTGCCTGCTATGAATGGGCCAGCTGCGGCTCCCGCGCCTACGCCCTCGCGGCGGACTGCTTCGCGCAGGGGCTGGAGGGCATCCAAAACTTCTCGCGCTTCGGCCGCCTGTTGGAGGGCAGCCGCGATGCTCTGGCACTGCGCTTCCCCAGCAAGGAGCTGCCCTTGCGGCCGCGGCACCTGCTGCGGCTCAAGGTGGGCCAGGCAACCACGCTGGCTCGCGTGTTCCGCTTGAACGAAACGCACCTGGGCACGGAGGTCGGCCTGCGCATGGAGGGCTGGGGCCGCGACTTCTTCCTGCATCAGGCCCGCCTCGCCGCCTGATATTCGGCTGAACGCCTACGTCACCAGGCTCGGCTCCTCCCGGTGCCGGTAGTGGGTGAGGAATTCCTTCAGCTCGGCCGCGGCGCTGGAGAGCCGCTTCTCCTTGAGCTGAATCACCAGCCACTGCCGCACAATGGGAAAGCCGGCTACGTCGAGTATGGCCAGCCGGTGCGTTGCCAGCTCCAGCGCAATGGCCTGCTTGGAAAGCACAGCGATGCCCAGCTCGGCAGCGACCGCCTGCTTAATGGCACCGCTGCTGCCCAGCGTCATGCCGGCGCGGATCTGCAGGTTGTGCTCGCGGAAGAAGCGCTCGGCGGTTTCGCGCGTGGCCGACCCCACCTCCCGGAGCAGCATCGTCTCACCGGCCAGCTCCTGCACCGGGATGTTGCTCGCCCCCGCCAGGCGGTGCGCGCGCGGCGCGATGATCACCAGCTCGTTGGCAATGAAGGGCTGCGTCGCGAACACCTCCAGGTCCGGCTCTCGGCCGATGATGGCCATGTCCGCTCGGTTGGCGATGAGCGCATCCTGCGCGCCGGTGCGACTCTGCACCTCCAGCGACAGCTCGATAGTGGGATGCAGTCGGTGAAAGGCGCCGATCGCCTGAGGCACCACGTAGATGCCGGCGGTGGTGTCTGCCACCACGTGAATCTTCCCGCGCCGCACGCCCTTGAGCTCCTCCAGCACCAGTGAGGTCTCGTCCATGAGCGCGAAAATCTTGCGGCTGTACTCCTGCAGTGCCCGGCCGGCATCGGTCAGGTAGATGCGCTTGCCGATCTGCTCAAACAGCTCCGACCCGATGCTCCGCTGCAACTGCTTCACCTGCAGCGACACGGAGGATTGGCTGAGGTGCATCTCCTCGGCCGCCCGCGTAAAACTGAGGTGGCTGGCCACTGTGCTAAAAATCTTCAACTGGTGGAGGTTCAGGTCCATTGACTGCAGCCAATGATACGCGCGGCTACCAGCGAGATTACGAGATCGTCCCTTCGACGTTGAGCGTTGACCAATCGCGCCTGGGCGACGAGCTGGCCGATCTCGAGCGGGCCGGCGCGGACGTGCTGCAGTGGGATGTGATGGACGCCACCTTTGTGCCCAACCTGACCGTGGGTTGGGAGGTGATCGCCGCCTGCCGCGGCCGCACCCGCCTGCCCTTTGAGGCGCACCTCATGATCGAGGAGCCCGGCCGCTACGTGGCGGACTTTGTGCGCGCGGGCAACGAGCGGCTCATCGTTCACGCGGAGGCGTGCCGGCACCTGTACCGGGTGGTGCAGCAGATCAAGGCCGCGGGCGTGCAGGCGGGAGTGGCGCTCAACCCCGCCACGCCCATCCAGGCTGTGGCTCACGTGCTGCGCGAGCTCGATACGCTGCTCATCATGACCGTGAATCCCGGCTTTGGCGGCCAGCACTTCATCCCCGCCATGCTGGAGAAGATCGAGCAGGCCGCGGCGCTCATAGCCCAACAGGGCGCGCAGGCGCGCATCGAGGTGGATGGCGGCATCTCAGCCGAAACCATCCGCGGCGCCTATCAGGCTGGCGCCCGCAAGTTTGTCTCGGGCACCGCGGTGGCCAACCACCCCCAGGGCCGCGCGGCCGGCATCGCCGCCCTGCGCGCCGCGCTGGCCTGAGGGCCTCGAGCCTGCGCGGCTTGCGGCACCGCCGCGTGGCCGCTTACACTTAGCCGGTCAACTATGAACGCTGTGATCGGGGGCGTGGAGACGCCCTACCAGGTGGTGGCAATCACCCGCCAGCTGCTGGACCGCCGGGTGCTGCCCAAAGCCATAAGCTACGTTTCCCGTTACACCGAAGAGCTGGGCACGCTGATCGCCACCTCAATTGAGGTGGCCGCGCCGGGTGCTGCCCGCAACGTCATCGACAACTGGATCATCCCGCAGCCGGAGGCCGCGCGCATCACGCGCCGCTCCTTCGTTGAGGCCGGCCTGGCCGACCTCAACGGCCCCGAGGTGGAGGGCTACGGCAAGCTGCTGGGCCACGGCTGGCTGCTGGCCGATGTGGCCGCCGCCGTGCAGCACGCTGGCCCGCTGAGCGACTGGATGGCCGCTTGCAAAGCGATTCTTGATACCGGCATCATCCTGGTGGCCTGCCGGCTCGATGCGTTCACCGCCGGCCTGGTCACCCCCATCTTTCAAGAGTGCAGCGCCCGCCACATCGCCACGTTTGACGTTCAGCCCGTCCCCGCGTAACCCTCACTTCCCAATCGCCTTTCCCGGCCGCGCTCCCAATTCCCAATTCCTACCCTCACAGCCACAGAAAGCGCGGTTGCCGAAATCGCTCAAGTACCTCATAGTTAAGTGTCGCTAGTTCGCGGAGGTGCAAAGGTCCCATGCCAGTGCAGCGCGACGAACCGGTTCAGCTCATTGCGCAGGAGCAAGTGCGGCTCTTTGCCGAGCTCCGCAAACTGCCGGACGCAGCCTGGCAGCGCCCATCGCATTACCACGGCTGGAGCGTGGCACGTGTGGTGGCGCACCTGGCCCTAGGCGGCCAGTTCTTTCACCAGAGCATCGGCAAAGCCGTGCGCGGCGACACGCTGCCCCCATCGCTGCCCGGGGGCCAGCGGATGACCGCCGACGGCTTCCGGACCCAGCTGGAGCAGAAGCAGGAGCAGCTGGCCGCCAAACCACGCGGCGAGGTGCTGACCCTGTTCGACAAAACCGGCAGCGATTTGGTGGACCTGCTGCGCAAGGTCCCGGCGCATCACATGGTTCGGCCGGCCTGGCATCCCGATGGCGGCTGGACGGTGGCCATGTTCGTGAGCATGCGCGTGTTCGACCTGGCCTTTCACGGCTGGGATGTTCGCGTGGCCATGGACCCTGCCGCCATCATCCGGCCCCAGCTGCAGCCCTTCCTGGTGAGCCTGCAGCTGCAGGTTGCCAAGCGGCGGTTCAAGGGCGGCCCCGAGCTGGACGCCATGTATCGGTTTGATCTGGGCAGCCAGTCCTGGACGGCTCGCGCGTTCGGTGGCAAGCTGGAGTTCGGCCCGCCGGAGCCCAACCCGGACGCCACCATCAAAACGGACCCCAATACCTTCCTGCTGCTCTCCACCGCGCGCCGCCCGCTGGCCGCCCTTGAAGAGCGGGGCCACCTGAAGCTCGAGGGCGAACGCGACCTCGCCCTGGCCCTCCTCGGCGTCCTGTTTCCCACGCCCGAGCCCTGAGCACCGCCCAATTTCGCCCCCGCTTTGCGCGCGCCTCAGCGGCCAAAGAGCTGGTGCGTGAGGCCGCTCACCGGGCCGATCAACAGGTAGGCGAGCAGCGCATCGGCCATGAGCACGGCACCCACGAACATCACCCCCGTGGCGCCGCGCGATGCCCCAACGCCAAAGCAGACCAGCGCCGCGAGAACCAGCAGCACCACCAGCGCCATGCCTCCGCTCATTGTAGGGCAACAGGCCGGGCGCAAACACCCGAATGGCCCACGCGGTAACCTGAAGTGCTATGGCCAACCAGCCAGCGCTTTCCGTGGAAGTGCATCCAGCGGGCCTGGAGGAGCCTGCTCATGCTCCGCCGGCCACCGCGGCCGGCTTTCGCCGTGCGCCGCGGAAGCAGCGGCGTCGCGGCCTGCTGGTGGAGGACGAAACCATGACCGCGGCCGCTGCCCTCGTGCAGGACACGTTCCGGGGCCTCCTGGCCACCCTCTTCTACCTCATCTGCAGCGCCACGCACGATGTACTGGTCTACGGCCGCGAGAATATCAGCGGCCACCATCCCAGCATCCTCATCTCCAATCACAAGCGCGACATGGATTCCATGGTGCTGCTGGGCATCACCTACTTTGCCCGCGGCGTCAGCCATCCCAACCGCCGGCTGGCGTTTGCGCTGCGGGAGGATGCGTTTTGGCCCGGCTTCCTGGGCCGCTACCTGCCGCGCTGGGGCGCACTGCTCTCGTGGCTCGACGTGAGCCCGCACCTGCTGTTCGGCAAGGCCTTTCCCATGGGGCACCTGCACAGCCGCCAAGAACTGCCGCGGGTGCGCGGCCAGCTCAGCCGCTTCGCCTGGCTGCTCGACCATGGGCGCGACCTGTACTGGACGCCCGAGGGCGGCCTGGGGTTGGACGGGCACTTCGGCCCCTTTCGGGCCGGGCTCTTTCGCGTGGTCCAGGGGAGCCGCGCCGACCTCCACCTGGTGCCCATCGCCGTGTTTTACGACTTCATGACCACCCTGCGCACGCGCTGCTTCGTGCGCATTGGGCCCGAGCAGCGCATCGACCGCGCAGTCACCCGGCAGCAGTTCGAGAGGCAGGCGCGCGAGGCCATTCTCCGCCAGGTCACGGTGAACGTGGGCCACCTGGCCGCCGTCATCATCGACGAGCTGCCGCCGGATGCGCGCCTGTCACGCACCGAGCTCGAGCGGCGTCTGCGCGATCGCGCCAAGCGCTACCGCGGTGCCGGCTTGGCATTGGATCCGCGCCTCAGCTCGCCCCGCGGCCTCCACCGGCGAGCCGGCCAGTTCCTGGCCTACGCCCAGCGCCAGGACATTCTGCGGCACGACGGCTGCACCTGGCGCGTTGCCCAGGGCAAGCAGCACCCCGCCATGGCCTACGTCTTCAACGAGATATCCGAGGTGGCCCACTTACTCAACGCCTGATCTGGTCCGTCATTTGCGGCGCTGGAGGGATATCACGTTACTGGAGGCCGACACCATGGCGTTATCCCCGTACGATCCGCGTTGGGACCCCTGGGGCGACATGCGCTCGCTCCGGGAACGGATGAATCGCATGCTGGAAACCAGCTTCAGCTGGCCAGGCAGCCTGTTTGCCGGCGACCGGGAGGTGCCGCTCGATGTCACCGAGACGGACGGGGAATACCGTATCGAAGCCTCGCTGCCCGGCATGAAGCCGGAGGACGTGAAGGTAACCGTCGAGAACAACGTGGTCACCATCGCCGGCGAGCGCAGGGAAGCGCGAGAGCGCAAGGAGGGCGAGCGCGTCACGCACAGCGAGCACCGCTACGGCCGCTTTGAGCGCAGCTTCAGCCTGGGCAGCGCCGTCAACGCGGACCAGTGCCGCGCCGACTTTGAGGACGGCGTGCTGCGCCTGACCCTGCCCAAGAGCGAAACTGCCCGCGCCAAGCAGATACCGGTGCGCGCCACGCCCGAGCTCACCCAGGCCCAGGCCACCCAGCGTCAGGAAGTCGAGGCACCCATCACCTCCACCACCCTCCCCTAACGCCCTCACACTCCTCACTTCCCGCCCCCAATTTCTCAATTGCTACACTTGCGGCTGGTCGTGCTAAGCGGGGAGCTAGCGGTGCCCTGTACCCGCAATCCGCTGCAGCGGGGCCGAACTCCTTCTCGAGGCTCGCTGATTCTCGGTGTTGCGCCGCGGACGATGTCGTGAGATGTCGAATAGCTGGGTTCTGCGCGGCGGGAGCCCTCGAACCCCGTCAGGTCCGGAAGGAAGCAGCGGTAAGGGGAGTCTTCCGGGTGCCGCAGAGGTGCCTGGCTTGAGCTGTCCGCGGCCGTGAGCCGTGGATAGGCACAGTCAACAGAAGGTGCACGACCAGGCCTCATCCCGGTGCGGGAGTGGAAGAGCCGCCTCAACGCTTGACGCGCGGCTCTTCACTCCCCACCCTTAAGATCTCCACATGCCCTCGCAAACGCTGTATCGCAAATACCGGCCGCAAACCTTTGGGCAAGTGCGCGCGCAAGAGCGCGTCACCAAAACCCTGTTGAACGCGCTGGCAGCGGGGCGCATCGGGCACGCCTATCTGTTCACCGGCCCCCGCGGTGTTGGCAAAACCAGTATCGCCCGGCTGCTGGCCAAAGCGGTCAACTGCCTGCATACGGATGACACCCAGGCCGATGGCACGCACCCCGTGGAGCCGGATAACAGCTGCACCATCTGCCAGCAGATCACCGAAGGGCGCTGCCTGGATGTGATCGAGATCGATGCCGCGTCCAATGGCCGCGTGGACGATGCGCGCGACCTGCGCGACCAGATCAACTACTCGCCCAACGAGGCACGCTACAAGTTCTACATCATCGACGAGGCGCACCAGATCACGAAGGACGCATTCGACGCCCTGCTCAAAACATTTGAGGAGCCGCCGGAGCACGTCATCTTTGTGCTGGCCACCACCGATCCCAACAAGGTGCCAGCCACCATCCTCTCGCGCTGCCAGCGTTTCGACCTACGCCGCCACTCCATGGCCGACCTGCGCGCCGGGCTGGCCGCGGTGTGCGCGCAGGAGAACGTGGCGGCCGAAGCCGGCGCGCTGGACCTGCTGGCCCGCGCCGCCGAGGGCAGCTCGCGCGATTCGCTGAGCCTGCTGGACCAGGCCATTGCCTTCTGCGGCCTCACCATTCCCGAAGCCGGCGTGCGCACCATGCTGGGCATGGCCAGCGCCGAAACCATCGATCGCCTGGCGCAGGCGCTGCTGGCGCGCGATGCCCAGGCCGGCCTCGGCGTGATCAACGACGCGGCGGACGCCGGCATCGAGCCACGCGGCCTGAACCGCGAGCTGGTGGAGCACCTGCGCAACCTGCTGCTCATGAAGGTCAACAGCGCCGCCGCCGCCACCATCAACCAGCCCGCGGAAGAGCTGGAGGTCCTGGGTCGCGAGCTGGGCGACGTGCAGCTGGATCAGCTGGTGCGGCAGATCAGGATCTTCTCCCAGGCTGATGCCGCCTTCCGCTTCGCCGCGCAGGGCCAGCTGCCACTGGAGCTCGCCTTCCTGGACGCGATCCATCTCAGCGCCATCCCCTCGGCGGCACAGGCCGCGCCCACCGCCCCGCCGCTGGCCGCCAGCGCGCCGCCGCCACGAACGATGGCGCCTCCGCCCAGGCCAGCACCATCCTCGCCGCCGCGTCCCCTGCCGCCAGTGAAGGAGGACGCGGCGCCGCCCGAGCAAACCGAGTCCGAGCCCGCCGCGGCCGGCAGCCCACCGGAGCACCAGGGCGAGCAGCCGGATCTCGCCGTCACGCCGGCAATGGGGCCGAGCGCCGCGGACGAGGAGTTCCAGGGCATTCTGGAGCGCTGGCCGCGCGTTCTGGAGGTGGTGCGCCAGCAGGATCGCACGGTGGAAGCGCTGCTGCGGAGCTGTGCGCCGCAAGGATTGCGCGGGTCCACCCTCACGCTGCTGTGCGATGCGCAGTTCCACGCCAAAACGCTGGAGCAACCGGACAAAAAGCGGCTGGTAGAGGGCGCCATCAGCCGCGTGGCGGGTAGGCCATGCTACGTTAGCTGCGTGGTACGCGGAAAAAAAGAGCCGGCCGCTGAGTCTGCCGAGGGGGCTCAGCGGCCGCCTGAAGACGATCCGCTGGTACGCGCCGCGCTGCGCATGCTGAACGCGCGCGTCCTGGACTGAATCTGAACTGAAGTGAACACAAGAAGAGGGATCGGCCGGTCATGAATCGCAACCAGATGCAGATGATCCAGCAGATGCAGAACCGCATGCTCAAGATGCAGGAAGAGCTCGGCGAGCAAACAGTAGAGGGCACCGCCGGCGGTGGCGTGGTGAAGGTGGAGGTAAGCGGTCACCAGGAAGTGCGCGCCATCACCATTGCTAAGGAAGTGGTGGACCCAGAGGATGTAGAAACACTGCAGGACCTGGTGCTGGTAGCCGTGAACGACGGGTTGCACAAGTCGCAGGAGCTGGCCCAGCAGAAGATGGCCGGCGTGACCGGCAACCTCAAGATTCCCGGCCTCATGTGACGCCCGCCCGCCCCGTGATAAGCCGCTAGAAGTTTGGCCGGAAACATGCCGCGACGGCCGGGTGGGGTTTCCCGGGAACGTCCGTCCAAGCCGAAGCACCTGCCGCGGGGGGCCGGTCGAGAGCCGCTTATGGCTTCGCGGCCAAACTTCTAGGCCGCCAGTGGAAGTCGCCGCGCCCGTCGCCAAGCTGATCGAGGCCTTCAACCGCCTGCCCGGCATTGGCCCTAAAACCGCGCAGCGCCTCACCTTCTACCTGCTGCGCAACCCCAATAACCTCGCGGGCGATCTCGCCACGGCGCTGCTGGACCTGCGGGATAAAACGCGCCTGTGCTCCATCTGCTTCAATCTGGCCGATGCCGACCCCTGCCACATCTGCCGCAACCCCCACCGTGACGCCACGCTGGTGTGCGTGGTGGAGGAGCCGCTCGACATTCTGGCCATCGAGCGCACGGCGGAGTACCACGGCCTGTACCACGTGCTGCACGGCGCCATCTCACCCATGGAGCGCGTGTCCGCCGATGACCTCAAGATTCGCGAGCTGGTGCAGCGCGTGCGCGAGGGCCAGCTGCACGAAGTGATCCTGGCCACCAATCCCAATATGGAGGGTGATGCCACCGCCATGTTCATCACCCGCCAGCTGCAGCCGCTGGCGGTGCGCGTCACTCGCCTGGCCCGCGGCCTGCCCATCGGCGGCGACCTTGAGTACGCCGATCAGGTGACCCTCACCCGCGCCCTCGAAGGCCGCGGCGAAGTGCACGCCTGAGCCCTCCCACCCCTGATTTCTGGAGTTCCTCTCCTGACTGGGAGAGCAGCACCAGCGGTGCACTGCACCGGTCAGCTCCTCTCCCGACTGGGAGAGGCAGGGTGAGGCGTTTCCACGGCTGACGTTGACGTGGTGGATGCGGAGAATTGCTGATTCGAGAGGGGTCCAGCCCTCACCTTCACCTCTCTCAGGCGGGAGAGGAACTGGGAATTCGTCACCAGACCACAGTCTTGACAGGCAACACCGTAGCTCTCCCAGGCGGGAGAGGAATTGGCCAACATTGCTGCCCGCCCGCTCTGTTGCAACACTTCAACGCATGAGCAGGCACCTCGAAACAAGCGGCTGCGCAGTGCCATACCATTGCTGGGTGAAATCGCGGGCTCGACTTCGGCACACCCAGCGCCCGCCGGTGCGGGCGAACATCGACAGGCGCGGCATTCGGCCATGAAGTTCGGGCTGCAACTGCACCTGGAGCGGGGCGCCGACGCAGTCCTGCGCGAAGCGCGCCAGGCGGACGATCAGGGCTTCGATTCGGTGTGGCTGTTCGATCACCTGGTGGGTCTGGGCGGCACACCCTCCGCGGATGGGCCGCTGGACCCCTTCACGCTCATGGTTGCCGTGGGCGCGGTCACCACGCGGGTGCGGATGGCCTGGGCCATGCTCAACCCAACGTTCCGCTATCCCGCGGTGCTGGCCAAGATGCTGACCACGCTGGACCACATCTCCCATGGGCGGGTCATCTGCTCACTGGGCGCCGGCTGGCTGCAAGCCGAATGCGATGCCTATGGCATCCCTTTTCTCAGCGACCACGATGCCCGGATAGACCAAGAACGGGAGGTGCTGCGGCTTTTTCTGGAGCTGTGGGCCCACCCCGCGCCGGAGAAAGTCACCTTCAACGGCACCTACGTGCACACCCAGGACCTCGCCTTCAACCCCGCCCCGTACCAGAAGTCGCGCCTGCCGGTATGGATCGGCGGCGAGTCGCCCGCCACCATGGCGCTGGTGAAGGAGCTGGCCGACGGCTGGGTGGCCCTCAGCTCCGCCACCGCCGAAACCATTGCCCAGCTGCGGGCCGCGCCGGACTGGCCGGCCCGGCCCATCACCATCGTGAAAGGGCAGCAGGTCTTCGTCGCCGAATCGGCGCGGCAGGCGCGCGAGATGGCCGAGGCGGCCTTTGCCCAGCGCCCTCAGCGGGCAGGCGGCGCCGCAACGCTGGACGATTTCGTGGAGCGCGAGGTCGTGGGCACGCCGGACGAATGCCAGCGGCGCATCGGCCGGATCGCCGCCACCGGCGTGGATTACCTGCGGCTGACCTTCCTCACCGAAAAGCACCAGGACCGCTTCGCCCGCCTGCTGCTGCCGCGCTTCTCAGTGGCACGCTCCGATCGGTGAGGCGCGAGCTCAGCGCCTTCCGCGACCGCCAGTTCGACGTCCTCATCGTTGGCGGGGGCATCACCGGCGCCGGCGCCGCGCGCGATGCCGCCATGCGCGGCTTGCGGGTAGCGCTCGTCGAGCAGGCCGACTTCGGATCCGGCACCAGCAGCCGCTCGTCCAAGCTGGTGCACGGCGGGGTGCGCTACCTGGAGCAGCTCGACTTCAAGCTGGTGCTGGAGGCGAGCCTCGAGCGGCGCACCCTGCTGCGCATTGCGCCACACCTGGTCCGGCCTCTGCCATTCATTCTGCCGGTGTACCGAGGCGACCGCCACGGCGTTCGGGCCATCCAGCTGGGCATGTGGCTGTATGACGCCCTGGGGCTGTTCCGCAACGAACGCCACCGCATGCTCTCCGCACGCCAGGTGCTGGCCCTGGAGCCGAGCCTCAATGCGGACGGGCTGCGCGGCGCGGCGCTGTACTACGACGCGCAGATGGACGACGCACGCCTCTGCTTGGCCAACGTCATCTCCGCCGTTGAACATGGCGCCGCGGCCGCCAATTATCTGCGAGTGACGCGCTTGATTCATGAAGGTGGCCGCGTCGTCGGGGCCGAAGTGCGCGACCAGCTGACGGGCGATGGCTTCGACGTGCGCGCCCAGCACGTGATCAACACCACCGGCCCCTGGCTCGACGCTGTGAGCGCGCTCGACCAGCCGGGGCCGGCCAGGGTGCGCGTCAGCAAGGGCACGCACATCATCGTGCCGGCCCTCACTAACAGGCACGCGATCACCATTCAGTCGTCCGACGAGCGCGTCATCTTCGTGATCCCCTGGCACGGCTGCAGCCTGGTGGGGACCACCGATAGTGACTACTCCGGGAGGCCTGAAGACGTCCGCCCGGATCGCGCCGAGGTCACCTTTCTGCTGGCCGAAGTCCGGCGCATCATTCCCGGGCATACGCTCACACCGGCGGACATCGTGGCCTCGTTCGCGGGGCTGCGGGCGCTGGTGCGAGATGGCGCCGCAAGCACCGGCGCCGTCTCGCGTGAGGACCGCGTGTACGAGTCGCCATCGGGCCTCATTTCCGTGGCCGGCGGCAAGTTCACCACGTACCGTTTGATGGCCAAGCGGCTGATCGATCGCCTGTCTCGGGTGCGCTGTCGCACGCATCTGGAGCCGCTGCCGCACGGCGCGCTGCCGGAAAACCTGGAGGCCCGCGCCCGGCACGCTGTCGAACACGAGATGGCGCTGACGCTCGAAGATGTGCTGCGCCGGCGCACGCAGCTGGCTTTGGGGCCCGGCCAGGGGCTGCGCGAAGCTGAGGGCGTGGCCCGCGCAATGGCGGAGCCGCTGGGTTGGGATGGCGCGGAGCGGCAGCGGCAGGTTTCGACATATCGTGAGTCGCTCGGCGAGAGCGGGCCCAGGTGAGCGCCTGATGCCGCCGCTCATCCTGGCGCTCGACCAGGGAACCAGCGGGTCGGCAGCCATGATCGTGGACCAGCGAGGCGAGATCGTTGCGTCAGCCGACGAGCCCGTGGCGCTGGAGTACCCCCAGCCCGGTTGGGTGGAAGCGGACGCTGGCGAGATGCTGCGAGCCACCTCGCGCGCCGCCAACCAGGCGCTGCAAGCCGCCGGCATCGGCTGGTCCGCCCTGGCGGGCATCGGCATCGCCAACCAGCGCGAAACGACGATTGTTTGGGATCGGCTCAGCGGCCAGCCGGTTGGGCCGGCCATCATCTGGCAGTGCCGCCGCACCGCGGCCATGTGCGCCAACCTGGTTCGAGCGGGCCACGAGAACATGGTTCGGTCCAGGACCGGCCTGCCGATCGACCCCTACTTCTCGGCTACGAAGATGCGCTGGCTGCTGGACCACGCCCCAGATGGCCAGGCCCGGGCGGAGGCTGGCGAGCTGCTGGCCGGCACCGTCGATTCGTGGCTCATGTGGAAGCTGGCAGGCGGGCGGGCGCACCTGACGGACTTCACCAACGCCTCGCGGACCATGCTGTTCAACATCCACTCGCGTGCCTGGGACGCTGACCTGCTGACGATGCTCAACATCCCGCGGACGATCCTGCCGGATGTCCAGGCGTCGTCCGGCTACTTCGCTGATACCGTGAGCGGCGTGCCGATCCTGGGCGTGGCGGGCGACCAGCAAGCGGCGCTGTTCGGGCAGGCCTGCCTGCGGCCGGGCCAATCGAAGAACACCTACGGCACTGGCGCCTTCCTCGTGATGAACACCGGCAGTGACGCGGTCAACTCCCGACATGGACTGCTGACCACGCTGGCCATCGATGCCGCCGCTGGGTCGTGCTACGGGCTGGAGGGCGCAGCGTTCACAGCCGGAGCCGCCATCCAGTGGCTGCGCGACAACCTGGCGCTCATCACCACAGCCGCGGAATCCGAGGCGCTGGCCAGGGCCGTGCCGGACAACGGCGGCGTGTACTTCGTGCCGGCGTTCGCGGGCCTGGGCTCACCACATTGGGATGCCACGGCGCGCGGTGTCATCGTCGGGCTCACGGGGGGCGTGAAACGCGAGCACATTGTCCGCGCGACCCTGGAGGCCATCGCCTTCCAGTCTGCCGACCTCCTCAGCGCGTTCGCGGCGGATTACGCCGGCCAGGCGGCAGCCGTGCGAGTCGACGGCGGCGGGTCGGCCAATGATTTCCTGATGCAGTTCCAGGCGGACATTGCCGGTGTGGCCGTGGAACGCCCCAAACAGCGGGAGACGACTGCGCTCGGCGCCGCCTACCTGGCCGGGCTGGCCGCGGGCGTGTGGAAGGACACTTCCGACATCGCTCGGCTGCCCGCGCTCGACCGGCGCTTCGAGCCGGCCATGCCGCCGGCCCAGCGCGAGCACCTGCAGGCCAACTGGCACCGCGCGGTCGAGCGCGCCAAAGGCTGGGCCGGCTAGCAGCCGCGTCCGATTACGCCCGCTGGAACACGTCCACCATCAAGGCCGCGCGGTCGTACCCACGCTTTCTCTCGCGACTGTTAACGGTGAAGGTGTTTGGCAAGAAGCTCGCGCACCGCGGGCACAAGCTCTCGAGGAATCTCCATAAAAGTGCTCGCCGGCGCTTCCAATGTTGTTTGGTCCTCGGCCATCGCGTCGTCCTCACTTTGGCCTTCATAATGGGCCACTACGCGCTTCACCCTGGCTTCGTCCCAGCCCGTGGGGAGCGAACTCATGTGCGCCTCCGGCGCCGATACGCCTGCAGAGCCTTGCCTGTCAATTCGTAAGCCGTGATCACAAAGATATCGTCAGCGTCAGGCATATAGATAACTCGCAGGTGCCGGCCGGCGTCCGTTTGACCAATCGCCACACGTGCACCCTCGTGGCCCGGCCGGTCTTCGCCAGGATGAGCGAGCACAGCTGCCACTTCATTCTCGGTGACACCATGACCATACATGTGCGGCAGCTCGGTCTGTGGATCGATGTAGAAACGAATGACGGAAATGCTACGCGACGCAGCATCGCTCAGCTTCTGGGAGCTGGCCCTGCCACAGGCTCGGCTGACTTCCCTGCCTTGACGTTCAGCAGCCGGCCACTGAGAATAGGGGCAGCTGGTGAGCCGCTCGGGGCGAATCGGGCCTCGTATCGCCCACCGGCGGATTGCTGCACATGCCCGATACGTATCTCACGCCGGAAGCCAGGGCGCGGCGCGGTGTTGATGCCGCGCTCGAAGCTGCCGGCTGGGTGGTGCAGAGCGTCAAGGAGCTCAACCTGGCGGCCGGGCGTGGCGTGGCCGTGCGCGAGGTGCCGCTGAAGAGCGGCCACGGCAAGGCCGATTACATCCTGTACGTCGATTTCTGCGCCATCGGCGCGGTGGAGGCCAAGCAGCAGGGGCTAACGCTCACCGGCGTAGAAACACAGTCGGGCAAGTACAGCCAGGGTGTGCCGGATGCGCTGCCAGCCTGGCACCGGCCGCTGCCCTTCCTGTATGAGAGCACCGGCGTCGAGACGCGCTTCACCAACCTGCTGGATCCGGTGCCGCGCAGCCGGCGCTTGTTCGCCTTCCACCGCCCCGAGACACTCATCGAGGCCTTCCGGCCAGGCGGCAGCCGGCCAGGCGGCAGCCGGCCAGCCGGCACGTTGCGCGTGGCCGAGGCAACCGCGCCCGCGCCCACCACGCGCCAGCGGCTGCGCGAGATGCCGCCGCTGATCGATACGGGCCTGTGGCCCGCGCAGGCTCAGGCGGTCAGAAACCTGGAGCTGTCGCTGGCGAAGGACAGGCCAAGGGCGCTGGTGCAGATGGCCACCGGCAGCGGCAAGACCATCACCGCCATCGCCTCGGTGTACCGGCTCATCAAGCATGCCAACCTGCGGCGGGTGCTGTTCCTGGTGGATCGCGCCAACCTGGGCCGGCAGGCGTTGAAAGAGTTCCAGCAGTACACCACCCCGGACGACGGGCGGAAATTCACCGAGCTTTACAACGTGCAGCTGCTGCAGTCGAACCAGATCGATCCGGTGGCGCGGGTGGTCATCACCACCATCCAACGGCTGTACTCGGTATTGCAGGGCAAAGAGAATTTCCCCGACGAGCTGGAGGAGGAGTCGCAGTTCGACAGCCGGCCGCTCGCCAGGCAGCCCGATCCCGTTGTCTACAACGGCGCCGTTCCCATCGAGGAATTCGACCTGATCGTCACCGACGAGTGCCATCGTTCCATCTACAACCTGTGGCGCCAGGTGCTGGAGTACTTCGACGCCTACATCATTGGGCTCACGGCCACGCCCTCCAAGCAGACACTGGGCTTCTTCGAGCAGAACCTGGTGATGGACTACGGCCACGACCAGGCCGTGGCGGACGGCGTGAACGTCGACTTCGACCTGTACCGCATCCGAACCCGGATCACGGAATCCGGGTCAACCGTCGAATCCGGCTACTACATCGACCGGCGCGACCGGCTCACCAGGAAGGTCCGCGCCGACCTGCTGGACGAGGACTTCATCTACCCACCCAATGCGCTCGACCGCGACGTCGTGGCCCTGGACCAGATCCGCACCGTGGTCCGGACATTCCGCCACAAGCTGTTCACAGACCTGTTCCCGGGCCGCGCGCAGGTGCCCAAGACGCTGATCTACGCCAAGGACGACAGCCACGCCGACGACATTGTGCAGATCGTCCGGCAGGAGTTCGACCAGGGCAACGACTTCGCACAGAAGATCACCTACAAGTCGGGCACAGCCAGGGTGGTGACCATCGAGAAAACCGACGATGGGGCGGAGTTTGAGGTCGTCACCTACAAATCCTCGGGCATCAAGCCGGAGGACCTGCTGTCCTCCTTCCGCAACTCCTACAACCCGCGCATCGTGGTGACGGTGGACATGATCGCCACCGGCACGGACGTCAAGCCCATCGAGATCGTCATGTTCATGCGCGCGGTGAAAAGCCGGACCTTCTACGAGCAGATGAAGGGCCGAGGCGTGCGCGTCATCAATCCCAGTGACCTGCAGGCCGTGACCGCGGACGCAACCGTGAAGGACCGCTTCGTGATCGTGGACTGTGTGGGCCTGTGCGAGCAGGAGCTGGTGGATACCCATCCCCTGGACAAGAAGCCCACGGTGGCACTGGATCAGCTCTTCAAGGCGGTTGCCCTGGGCAGCCTGGATGCGGATGTGCTGTCCAGCATCGCCGGCCGGCTGGCGCGGCTGGATCGGCGCCTGGCAGAGCCGGAGCGACAGGGCATTGCCCAAACGGCCGGCGGGCTCACGCTGAGGGACATCAGCTCAGGCATCGTGCAGGCGCTCGACCCGGACCGGCAGATCGCGCACGCCAGGGAGGCGTTCGGGCTGGCGCCGGAGGCGGAGCCCTCGGCCGAGCAGACGACGGCGGCGGCGGAGCAGCTGCTGCTGCGGGCGGCGGCACCGCTGGCCACCAATCCGCCGCTGCGCCAGCACCTCCTGGAGCTGAAGAAGCGGCTGGAGCAGTCCATCGACAGCGTGAGTCAGGATGCCGTGCTGGAGGCGGGCTACTCCGAGCAAGCCAGGGAGAAGGCGCGCGGCACTGTGCAGTCGTTCGAGCAGTTCATCGAATCGAACAAAGACGAGATCACGGCCCTGCAAGTGCTGTACAGCCGGCCCTACCAGCAGCGCCTGCGCTTCGGCGACATCAAGCAGCTGGTGGAAGCGATCAAGGCGCCCCCACGGTCGTGGACGCCGGAAACGCTCTGGCGAGCGTATGAAACGCTGGAGCAGGACAAGGTGCGCGGCGCCGGCGAGCGCCGGCTGCTCACGGACCTGGTGTCCCTGGTGCGGTTCGCCCTGCGCGAGGACCGCGAGCTGGGGCCCTTCAGCGACCGCGTGCAGGCGCGCTTCCAGGCGTGGCTGGCCGAGCAGGCCAGCCGCGGCGTCTCCTTCACCCCGGAGCAGACGACCTGGCTGGAAGCCATGCGCGATCAGATCGCGGCCAGCCTGCAAATGGAGACGAACGATTTCGATTACACGCCCTTCCAGGAACGCGGCGGGCTGGGCAAGGC
>JBOGTU010000222.1:0-11880 GCA_050695655.1 Chloroflexota bacterium
GCCTGTGGGTGCCCACTTCTGCCGCGGAGCGGCTCTTATACGGGCTCACCGCGCTGCTGCTGCTGGGCCTGCTGGTGGCGGCCCTGGAAATGAACCGACACTCCTGGGCGACCTCACCCGGCCGCCGCGCCATGCTTCCGACCAGACCTCCAGGGCGCCACGGGCGGCCTCTGGCCGGCTGGCACGCTCGCCAGGCATTGGTCTTCGGCGCAGCGGCACTGGCGCTGGAGACGGCGGCGGCGCTGGTGGCTCTGCAGATACGGCCTGAGTTCCACCCGCGCTACCTCATGGTGCTGTCCACGCCGTTCTATCTGCTGTGGGGTGTGGCCCTGCTGGCGCTGTGGCGCCGGCTGCGGGCCGCGGGCGGGCTGACTGGCCTGGTGCTGCTCGCCGTGTCGCTGGGGGGCCTCTACGGCTACCAATTCGACCCGACCTACGCCAAGGACGATACGCGTACCCTGGCGAGTTACATTGCCGGCCGCGCCACCGCGGCAGACGTGATCTTCCTGGACGCGCCCGAGCCGCTTGATTACTACTACCACGGCCCTGCCGCTATGGATTACCTTCCGGGTACGGACCCGCGCCTGCCCGCGATCATGACGCGCTACGCGGCCGGCAAACGGCGCGTCTTCTACGTGCAGTGGTTCCTCAGCACGTCGGATCCGGAGCAGCGCGTGCCATTTCTGCTGCGGAAATACGGGCATCTGGTGAACGAGCACGCCTTCCGCGGCTACTGGGAATGGGAATATGACCTGCCCGCCGGCACCACCTTCAGCCTGGGGACAGAGCAGCCGGTACCGGCGGTGGACTTTGGCGGACGGCTGCGGCTGACCGCCGCCGGATTTTCGTCCTCGCTCGATGGGCAGGCGGCGCTGCGCCCCGATCTCGACCGGCCGGTTGTGCCGAGTGGCGCCCGGCTGATGATTGGGCTTACGTGGAAGCTGCTGCGGCCGGTGACCCACAACTACAAGGCCACCGCGTACCTCACGGATGCCGCCGGCCACTTCGCCGGCCAGGTGGACCTGCTGCTGTACCGTGGCCAGGCGACAACCACGCACTGGCAGCCGGGGGACACCGCCACGAACTACTACGCACTGCAGACAGTCGGCGGGCTCATGCCGGGTACCTACGCGCTGAAGGTGGCCGTCTATCCCGAGGGCCAGCAGGATCGTTTAAACGTGCTGAACGCCGCCGGGACGCCGAGCGGCAACAGCGCCGCCGTGGCCGCCATTCAGGTGCTGCCGCCGGCTGGCCCCGTGAGCCTGGCCTCGCTGGGGATTTCGCACTCCCTGAGCCGGCCGCTCATTCCAGGCGTCCAGATCGATGGCTTCGACCTGCCCCACACCACGCTGCTCCAGGGCGATCCGTTGCCGCTGACGCTCTTCTGGGGCATCTCGGCTGCGACGGCGCCTGGGGCGTTCACGACCATCAGCCTCCAGCCCAAGCAGGGCGGCCCGAGCTGGCAGTGGTCCGGCCAGCCGAGCTTCGGCAGCGCCTTGTGGCGCCCCGGCTGGGTGCTGCGCGATTGGTACGAACCCGCGCTGCCCCTGCACATCCAACCTGGCGCCTACCAGTTGAGCGCCGGGCTCAATGGCCAGCAGGTGCCGCTGGCCACGGTGCAGGTCCAGGCGCGCCAGCGCTCCTTCGCCGCCCCCCATCCTCAGCACCCGGTGACCGCGCAGATTGGCCCTGGCATTGAGCTGCTGGGTTACGACCTTGCCGAGCCAAGCTACAAGCCGGGGCAGACGGTGCAGCTCACCCTCTACTGGCGCTGCACCAGCGCCATGGGCGAGAGCTACACCGCCTTCGCGCACCTGCTCAATGCGACGCGCCACGTCACCAGCCAGCAGGACACTGTGCCCGTGCAGGGCACTCTGCCCACCAACGCCTGGGCGCCAAATCAGATCGTCACCGATCGCTACACCCTGCCCCTGCCCCCCTCCACACCTGCCGGGACCTACCAGTTGGAGGTCGGCTTCTATCTGCCCAGCACGGGCATCCGCCTCGCCACGCACTCGAGCCAGCTCAAGGTGACGGACAATGGCATCCTGCTTGGCAGCCTTCGGATCACGTAGCGATTCTCACTTGGTGATCTGCACCTGGCCGATGATGGTGGAGGTTGCGCCGCTGGGCAGGCGGAGGCGCACGCCGGAAGGGCCGTAGAGGCCAACCTCCAGGCGATACGTGCCTGGCGAGAGCGTCGTATCAGTTAGCAGGCCGTGGCGGTCGGTGATGGTTTGGCCAGGCTGCCAGGTGGAGGTGGGTTTGGCGCCGGCGGCCGGCCAGCCGTCGTGCTGGGCGCGGGTTTGGCCGGCGGTGTCCAGCAGGTGCACGAACACGGATTCGTTGGCCGTGGGCCGCTCGGTGCAGCTCCACAGCAGGGTGACGTCCACCGGATCGCCCGCGCGCACGGTCGTGTTGGCGCTGGCGCCCACAAGCTGAATGGCCGCGCCGAAGCGGGTGGCCGGCGGGACCGGAAGGCGTGCGGCTGCGCCGGCCGCGGTACTGAAGCCGAGCACTTGGGCGTGGTCGAACCAGCGCGATTCAGCGGGAAAGGCGTGAGCGGTCAGCCAGCTGAGTGCTTGGTCCTGGTGGGTGGACTGGCCGAACGGCAGCAGCCAGATGGTTGGGTGGTCCGCGGCAGCTTGTTGCAGGGCCTGTGTGCTTGAGACGTTGAGTGTGGATTGGACGTCCGTGGATGCTGGCAGGTAGTAGCCGTACAACGGATCGTCCGCGGGCGTGTTGACCAGCACCAGAGGCTGGTTGACGCCGTTGACGTAGCGCGCTAGGGCTCGCATTTGCGTGGCACGCGCGTACACGACGGTACCGTAATAGTCGCGTAGCTGAGTGCCCGATCCTACGGCCACTACCAGCAGCGCGGCGCCCGCTACGCCGGCCAGGGCCGCTCGCACGGAACGAGCGCCGCGGGCCAGGCCGCGCTGCAAGGCCACCACCCCCACCGCGGCCGCGATCAGCAGCGGCGGCAGCGCCACGGCCATGTAGCGCTCGTAAAAGATGGGCCGTACGAGCGAGATGGCCCACACCGCGATGAACGGCACCGCCAGCCAGCAGAAGAGGAAGATTGGTGCGCGCGCTGAGCTGGCCATCTGGCCGCGGCTGAGCCACAGCAACCCCAGCACGGCGAGAAGGAGCACCAGCACCGGCAGTGCCCGCCCGACCCCGCGGGCCGGACCAAACCCCAGCGTGAAGGCGTTCACCGTCTTCCAGAAAATCGCGGGCAGCGTACCGGAGCTCACCAGCGCGTTGTTGTACTGCCGCAGCCTGGTCGCGACCAGCAGCACCCACACGGCGAACACGGCCGCCACCGCCAGCTGGCAGGCGGCCCAGGTTCGCAGCCAGCGCCAGGCTCGCGGCCCGCTCACCAACGCCGCGGCGTCCTGCGCAAAGAGCACCAGCAGGGCGAAGGCGTGGGTCATCGCTGCCGCTATCGAGGCGAGCGCGTAGAGCAGCCACCGCTCGTGGTGCTGCCGCAGCAGGTTGTACGCGAGGTAAGCACTCACCAGCGAGAAGAGCACCACCATGGTGTACATCCGCACTTCCTGCGCGAAAAAAATGTCGAACGGATCAACCGCCAGCAGGAAGGCGGCGATAAGGCCGGCCGGTTGGCCCACGAGGGCACGGCCGGTGGCGAACAGCACGGCCACCGCCAGCATGCTGAAGACCAAGGACAGGAAGCGCCCCGCGAACTCGGAGTCACCTGCCAGCCGCGTCCAGACGCTCAGAATCACATAGAACGTGGGCGGAAAGGGCTCGCTGGAGGTGATGGAGAAGACGCTCAGTGGATGAAGCCGTGCCAGGGTGAGGCCAAGGGCATCGTCGGACAGGCTGGCCTGAAAGTCGAGGTGGTGCACGCGTAAGCCGAAGGCCAGCAGCAGTACGGCGATGCTACAATACGCGCTCATCCGCCGCACGGAGGGCATTGTATCGGCCAAAGCTCGACGCTGAGCGGCCAGAAGGCCACCGCCCGGCCGCCCCATCCTCCGCCTGCAACGCTCAAGCTCTGGCTGGCGGTGGCGTTGCTGGCCTTTTTGACCACCTGGTTCTTTTGGCCGCTGCTCACGCCTGCCGCGAGCACCCGCGAGTCATTCGTGGTGGGTGATTTCACCGACCAGTTTCTGCCGTTCCACACCTTCGCCGCCAACGAGCTGGCGCACGGGCGCCTGGCCCAGTGGGACCCGGACATGTACAGCGGGTACCCGTTCCAGGCCGACGTGCAAACAGCGGTGCTGTACCCCATTGCGCTGGCCAACGAATGGCTGCACCGTGGCGCCTTCACCCTGCAGAACCTGGAGGGCGAGGCGGCGCTGCACTTCCTCCTGGCGGGCACATTCACGCTGCTGTTTGTGCAGCTGATCACCGGCAGCGTCGGCGCGGGCCTGCTGGCAGCAGTGGCGTTTGCCTTCAGCGGCTTCCTCACCAGCTATCCCGACCAGCAGTTGCCGGTGCTGGAGTCCACCGTGTGGCTCCCGCTGGCGCTGTACTGCGTGGAACGCGGGGCGCGTGCGATCCGCGGCGCACGTGCGGTGCGAGGTGATAGCGCCACCGTGACCGGCAGACCCGTCGTCGCCCCGGCATGGCTGGCTTGCGCGGGAGGGTGTGTGGGGCTGGCCTTTCTGGGCGGGCACCCGCAAACCGTGCTGTACATCACGTACCTGTGCGGCGCGTACCTGCTGTTTCGCGTGCCCTGGCGGCGCTGGTGGCTGGCCGTGTGGCCGCTGCTGGCAGCGGGGGGGTTGTGCGCGGTGCAGCTGCTGCCCAGTGCCCAACTATTCGCCTTCAACCACAAGGGACGGCTGAGCTACGGGTTCGCCGCGGGCGGCATCACCTGGCGCGATCTGGAAGCCATCGTCACAAACAATCCGCCCGGTGGCCGCATCCTCTACGTGGGCCTCATTCCGCTTGCGCTGGCTGTGCTCGGCGTGATCGTCGCGCGGCAGCGGCAAGCCATCTTCTGGGGCGCGGTCGCGGTGATCTCCGGCCTGCTGGCATTGGGGACGCACGGGCCACTCTTTCGGCTCTTCTTCGCCGTGCTGCCCGGCTGGGACCTGTTTCGAGACCAGGAGCGGGCGGTGCTGGCGACCACGCTCGCGCTGGCCGTGCTGGCGGGGCTGGGCTGCGCCTGGGTGGTGGGGCGCATCAGCCAAACGGGCCCGAAATGGCACTCGAGCAGCCCGCTCCAGGGCGTCGCGGAGCGAGGCCCCGCGGGCCGGGAAGTGATGGCGCTGGCGATCGCTGGACTGCTGGTGCTGGGCAGCTTCGGGAACCTGGCGCTGCTGAACCGAGGCAACAACCTGTGGCGAGGCAACCCGTTGAGCGCGTTCAACCTGGGCCCGCTGCTGGCACCCATTCGAGCCGACAAGGACATCTTCCGGGTGCGCGTGAGCGAGAACAGCATTTCGCACAACTCGGGCAACGTGCTGGATCTGCAAATCGTCAGCGGCAACAGCCCCTTCGAGCTCACCCCCTTCAAGAGCTGGATTGGTGACCTGGACCCGGCGCAGGCGGTGAACGAATGGCAGATCATGCAGCTCACGAACACGCACTGGATCGTCAGCAGCCGCACGCTGTGCGGCACCGCGTGCAAACCAGCCGACGGCATGCGTCAAATGGGGCAGTTTGGTCCCCTGCGGCTGTTCAAGATTCTGTATCCTCTGCCGCGCGCCTTCTTCGTCACCCGGGCGCTGGGCGTCGCCACGGAGGGGCAAGCGATCGACGCCATCAACTCCAGCGCCTTTGCCGGCGACAAGCTGATTGTGCTGCACGGCACGCCCGCGCACTCGGCCGTGAACCCACCCACGGGCACCTTGCGGGCCAGCCTTGTGGGCTACGCGCCCAGGCTGGTGGACATTCGCACCTCCAGCACGGTGCCGGCCTACCTGTTCACCAGCGAAATTGCCTACCCCGCCTGGCGCGCCACCATTGATGGGCAGCCGGTGCCTATCCTGACCGCGGATGGCATCTTCCGTGCGCTGGACGTGCCTCCAGGCCAGCACCACGTGGTGTTCCAATACGTGCCGGAGCTCTTCTACATCGGCGGCGCCATCTCTGCCGCTACGCTGCTGGCGTTTGCCTGCCTGGGCATCTGGTGCGCGTGGCCGGCGGTACGGCACCCGCTCCGCGCGTTCGACACCCGTGCCTAAGCGCTGGCGCTGGCTATCGCTGCTGTGCTTGGCCGCCTTGCTTGCTGCCTGCGCCCCGGCCGCCTCCTCGGGTACACCCGTGGCGCCGCTGGTGGATCGATCGGCCCCCGCGGCCATGAGTATCGACATCCAGAGCGGATGGTCGTTCAGGACCGATCCCTCCGGCGCGGCGAATTGGTCGGCGCCGGGACTCAATGCCTCGGGCTGGGATGTTTTGAACGCCAACGACTTCTGGCAGAACCAGGGCTACGCCGGCTACGCGGGCGTGGCCTGGTACCGGCGCACCGTGGAGGTTCCGCCGGAGTGGCGCGCGCGGCAGGCCTACCTGGCCATTGGCGGCGTGAACGATGAATACTGGGTGTATGTGAACGGGCACCTTGTGGGGCACGTCGGAAACCTCGTCACGCATCAGTCAGCTATCCAGCGTCCCAGCCTCACGCCCGTGCCGCTGGCCGCCGGGCGGTACAACACCATCGCCCTGCGGGTGCGCTCCTGGTACAACTTCGGCGGCATCGCTCACGGGCCAGTGGCCCTCACCACGGCGCCGGCGCTGCCTTCGCCGCCGGTCGCCGCGGCCATGGCTACGGCCGCCGCCAACCCAGCGGGCCTGTGGCCGGGCTGGATGCGCGGGCAGGGCCGCACCTGGACAGTGGTAGGGACACCCAGCGGCGGGCCGGAAAGCCTGGTGGGCCCTACGGGACGCTGGGAGCCGGATGCGAGCTCCCCGTCGGTGGCGCTGCTCGTGGGTAACGGTGCCACGGCGAGTCCGGTTGACTGGTCGCTCCAGGAGGGCGATCTGCCCATTGTCTGGAATCGCTGGCACGCCGGCGCGGTGGCAGTATCCACGGTCCTGTGGCGGCCTGTCCAGCGGCCGCCGGGTGCCACGTCGGCTGACCCGGGGATCGCGCGCTGGGAGATTTCCGTCACCAATACGGGCGCGGCCACCGACGTTCCACTGTTCGTGCTGGTGCAGCCGTACCAGGTGCAGCCGGGGGTCGCGCCCATCTTCTCCGCTGGGACTGCGCCTGGCGAAGTGCTGGTGAACGGCCAGCCCTTCCTGGCGACTGCTCGGGTGCCCGACGCGGTTGTTGCCCTGGCGGGAGCTCATGGCGATGTCTCACGGGCGATAGCCTCCCGTCACCTGCCGCGCACGAATGCGGTGAGCGACGGCGCGGGCCGAGGTTCCATCGCCCTGGAGTACCGCCTCCATCTCGCCTCGGGCGCCTCCACTCAATTGGACTTCGCCGCGCCGGTGGGTTCAGCCCCCGCGCCCGGTCAGATGGCTCACGGCACCGTCGCGCGCCCCGCGGAGGCCGATTCCGCCAGCCTGGGTGCGACGGCGGATGCCTGGCGGGCGCTGTTGCGGCCAGGGTCCATCAGCCTGCCCGATGCGCGGCTCACGGCGGCGTACAGCGCCTCGCTGGCGTACATCCTTATGTCCAATGACGGCGGCGCACTGCACCCGGGCCCGTTGCTGCACGATGCCTTCTGGTATCGCGACAGCACCTACATGCTGGGCGCACTGGAGCGCAACGGCAACCTGGCCCAGGCGCGCGCCCTGCTGGCCGCCATGCTGCATTTTCAACTGCCGAATGGCTCCTTTCCCGCGAATGTCAGCACCCACACGCAGGTGGGCCACCCACGTGGTTCACCGGAATGGGACGCTCAGGGCGAAGCCGTCCACGCGCTGGTGCAGTACTATCGCTTTTCACATGACAAGACCTGGCTGGCGAGCGTATGGCCATCCATCAATATGGGCATTCAGTGGTTAGACACGTTGACCGCCACACAACCGGATGGGCTGTTTCCGCCGGGCGCCAGCGCGGAGGATCTGGGCCCGGCCAATCAGCGCCACTACTGGGATGACTTCTGGGGCGTCATCGGCCTGCGGGATGCGTCGTTCGCGGCGGGCATCCTGGGCGACGCAGCCACCCAAGGGAGTGATGCTGCCCAGGCCGCTGCCCTGCTGGCCAGGGTGATGCGCGCGGCGCAGCCGGCCCTGCACAGTGACGGCATCATCCCCAACGGGCCTAACGACCTGCGCTCACCGGCGGTGGCACGCGGTGCTACGCCCGCGGTGTGGCCTGGGCAGCTGCTGCCGGCCAGCCTGGCCGCGCCGATCTTCCAGCGCTACTTCCAGCGCTTCGTGCAACCGTACGACGGCGCGTTCAATGAAGCGGACGATAATGTGTGGACGCTTGGCGGCCTGGAGCTGGCGCACGCCGCGCTGTACCTGGGCCTCACCAGTGAGACCAGCGAGATGCTGGCCTGGTTCATCGACCACCCAACGGCCAGAGGCGTGTACGCCTGGGGCGACGAAGTGACGCGGGACGGCAGCCGCCTGGCCGGGGGCGACATGCCCCACGGTTGGACCGCCGCGGAGTATGTGAGCCTGCTGCGGGACATGCTGCTCTACGAATCTGGCAACCGCCTGGAGCTGGCGGCTGGTGTGCAGGCCAGCTGGCTCAAGGCGCCCCAGGGCGTGCGCGTGTCCAGCCTGCTGACGACGTTCGGCCCTGTCAGCTATATCCTTCATCGAGTCGGGGGCACCGTGCTGCTGGACCTCAGTGCCAGCACGCCGCCGCCCGGCGGCTACGACCTCCATCTGCCGTTCAACGCGCGGCAGCTTTCTGTTGATGGATCGACCTTCGCACCCGCCAATGGCAGCGTGCTGCACCTGCCCCCAACGACTCGCCATGTGGAGGTGCGGGTGAGCCAGCGCTGAAGGGCTGTTCAAGGATATTCCCGCCAGCACTTGCGGCCGGCGTCCAGCGCGGCCTGCAGGTCATAGGCGCGCTTCGCCAGCAGCCAGGCGTAACGGCCTCCGATAGCCAGCTCCGACGTGCCAGCAGCCAAACCGCTGGTGACTGGCGTGGCGAAGTGGCCGTCCAGCACCGATGCTCCTGGGCCGATAGCGTAAAGCGAAGCGAAGTGCGTGCGTGGACCCAGCTGCGGCAGTGGCTGCCCGCCGGGCCGCACGCGGTGGCGATCGCGCGCGGCGAGCACACCATCCTGCCAGATGTCGAGATCAAGCTGCAGCTCTTCGTAGGCAAACTGCTCGCCCAGGCAGGCCCGGCCGGGCGCGACGGGCTCGGCAATAAGCAGCCGGCCTGTTGCAGCAACTCTGGCGCCGATCGCACTGTGGTGCGCCGCGCCAGCGTGGGGCACCAGGCTGTGCGGTGCGTAGCACAGGCAGCCACCCTCCTCCACCATGAAGGTCCAGCGTTGTGATGAGTGCCCGCGGTGGAGTTGGGTGGCGGCCTGGGTGCGCAGTTCAAGCTTGGCCCCGGCCTCCACCGCGATCTCGGCCTCGAGCTCGTCGCCATCCAGCAGGCCGCCGGAAGGGGTGAGCACCACCAGCGCCAGCCAGCCTGCCTCCGGCAAAGGGTGAGATCGCAGCGCCACCAGTGGGAACTCCGAGCGCACCGCGCGGATCACACTGTGGCCGTTCTCCAGGCCCACGCGGACTGAGAGGCGGCCCTTCAGGCTCACGGCTGAGAGGTCGGCCGGAAGCCCGCTGTGAGCGAGTCAGATGGGCTGGTGCCATCTCCATGACGCATGCTCCTGATCCTATGATCGCCGACATAATGCCCCCGATCCGCGCCGGGGCTGTACGTTGTGATGGCCAAGCACGCGAAAAGGAACCTAAGTCCCACAAGCAGTCGCCCGCATGGGGCCAGAGTGGATTGGGCAGCTCAGCAATCCAGCACGAACTGGAGGCATTGGAACCGGGCTCGGTCTTGCTGACCATCGCATCCGCGGCATGGCGACCAAGACAAGGGGCAGCAGAGCAAGCACCTGGGCCCAAGTGTTGGCCCATCCCGCGGATGTCCTGGCGGTGCCGTTATGTTATGAGTGGCAGTTGGTGCGAAGCCGAACAGAGGAGGACCCGTGGTCGGTCGTCGAAGCGTGACACGTGTGCCGGGCTGCAACCTGTGAACCCGGTAACCGGCGGCAATGGCCGCACGGCGGGGCCACGGCACAAGTTGCCGGCGGCCGTGGCGGGGCTCCTGGCGGGCCTGGTCGTGGTCCTGCTGATGTGGGCGGGATCGCGCGGCTTCCGCACGTTCGACGCTGCCCTCATTGGCTACGCCGTGGCCACCATCTTCGCCGCCGCGGCCATCACCTACCGCTACGTGCTGTGGATTATGCGCCCACCCACGTGGCGCTACTTCAAGGCCGGTTGGGTGAACTTCCTCTCCTGGCGCAATTTTCGACGCTATACGCTGCTTGTCCCGGTCGCCTGGTGGCGCGACATCGTCGCTCAGACGTTCATCCGCAAGCGTGGCACCAGCCGCTGGATCATGCACCTGTGCATCTTCTGGGGCGTGGTGCTCTCGTGCTGCATCACGTTCCCGCTTACCTTCGGCTGGCTGCGCTTCACGTATGTTTCCGGCGGCGAGTACCAATTGTGGTTCTTTGGCTTACCGCTGCTTCGCTTCGCCATCCAGGGCCTGATCGGCTTCAGCCTGTTCCACGGGCTGGATTGGACGGCGGCGCTGCTCATCGTAGGCCTGGTACTCGCCTTCGGCCGGCGGCTGCGGGATGTGGGCCTGCTGACCATGCAGCGCTTCACTTTTGACCTCATGCCTCTGGTGCTGCTGCTGGCTATCGCCGTCACCGGTCTGGCGCTCACCGTGTCCTCCACTTTGTGGGGCGGGCGCTTCTACTGGTTCATCTCGCTGACGCACGAGGTCGTCGTGGTGGCCTGGCTGCTGGCGCTGCCGTTCGCCAAGTTCTTCCACATCGTGGAACGGCCAGCCAGTATCGGCGTGACGCTGTATCAGACGGTGAACCATTTCGGGCAACAGCCGCGGGCCGGATCCTCCGGGGCTGGCCAACCCTGTCCTCGTTGTGGCCGCGAGTTGCCGTCGCGCCAGTTCATTGAGGACCTCAAAGGAACCCTGGCCGACCTGGGCCAGCAGTGGGACCTGGGCGATGGCCGCGGCTGGCTGCAAGAGTACTGCCCCACCTGCAAGCGCGTCCTGCGTGGCCAGGCTTACTATGAACTGATGGGCCAACGGTTCCTGTGAGATGAGCGTCAACAAAGATGTCTTCGAACGCCGGCGCGACTTCAACTACGACTTCCAGTCCGCGGGAGCGCCGCCCAAAGGCTGGCGCGACGCCACCCGCATGCCCGAGACATTTGTACCCACGCACTGCGCCTTCTGCGGCGTTCAGTGCGGCATGTTCCTGCGCGTCCGCGATGGCAAAGTGGTCGGCGTCGAGCCGCGCGACTATCCCCACAACCGCGGCAACCTGTGCCCCAAAGGTGTGACCGCGTACCAGCAGGTAGACCACCCGGACCGGCTGCGCTGGCCCATGATGCGCAAGCACGGCAAGGGCTCGCCGCTGGAACGTGTCAGCTGGGACGAGGCACTGGACTATGTCGTTCAGCGCTGGCAGGAGATCCAAGCCGCCCAGGGCAAGGACGCGATCGCCGTGTACAGCGGCTCGTCCATGACCAACGAGAAGTGCTACCTCATGGGCAAGTTCGCGCGGGTGGGTTTGGGTACCCGGCATGTGGACTACAACGGCCGGCTGTGCATGTCCGCTGCCACCGGTGGCTACGACAGGGCCTTTGGCATCGACCGCTCACCACTACCCATGACAGACATCCCGCTGGCTAAGTGCATCCTGATCGCGGGCGCCAATGTGGGCGAGTGTTTCCCGATCGTCACCCGCTGGCTGTGGCAGGCGCGCGATGACGGTGCCAGGC